>NZ_JBITCU010000008.1:225384-316299 GCF_044453545.1 Streptomyces sp. NPDC051664
TTTTTCTAAC
Source organism: Streptomyces sp. NPDC051664 (assembly GCF_044453545.1). NCBI lineage: Bacteria > Bacillati > Actinomycetota > Actinomycetes > Kitasatosporales > Streptomycetaceae > Streptomyces > Streptomyces sp. NPDC051664. Next base: position 225,395 of record NZ_JBITCU010000008.1, read on the forward strand.
TTTTTTTTTCTCGCGTCCCCCCCCACCCCCCCCGGGCGGCGCCCCCCCCCCCCCCCCCCCCCCCCCCCCCACTGCGTTGTCTGTGCGCCGCCAGGGACTCGAACCCCGGACCCGCTGATTAAGAGTCAGCTGCTCTAACCAACTGAGCTAGCGGCGCCTGCTGACTCGAAAATAATACCTGGTCCCGAGAGGTGCTGATGACACGTGCCCGCGACGGGCCCGCGCGGACGCCGACGCTCCACGTGGGCTCCTTCCTCCGCCTTGCAGCTGCACGCACCACGGTGACATCAGCCGCTCCGCGGCGGGCCGCTCCCTGATCCAGCCTGATCCAAACGAAAGACCCTAGAGGGCCAGTGACAGCAGGACCGGCGCGGCCCGCCGGTTCAATGTGTCCGCCGCCGAGCGCAGCCGGTGCGCATCCTCGACCGGCAGGGAGAGTGCCAGGCAGCCGGCCGAGGAGCCCGCCGTCAGCGGGACGGCTGCGCAGACCGTCCCCACCGCGTACTCCTGGAGGTCGAGCACCGGGACCGTCGCCGGCTGGCTGTCCAGCTTGGAGAAGAGGACCTTCTCGCTGGTGATGGTCCGCGAGGTGAGCCGGGCGATCTTGTGGCGCGAGATGTGGTCGCGGCGGCCGTTCTGGTCGAGCTGGGTCAGCAGGCACTTGCCGATCGCGCTGGCGTGCGCGGCGGACCGGAAGTCGACCCACTCGTTGACCGCGGGGGTGCGCGGACCGTCGGCGTACTGGGTGACCCGGATCTCGCCGTCGACGTACCGGCTGATGTACACCGCGGCGCCGACCGAGTCGCGCAGCTGGTCCAGGGTCTGCTGGAGCTTCGTCTCCAGGGCCTGCCTGCGGCTGGCGCCGGAGCCGAGCAGCAGGAGCGAGGCGCCGATCACATAGGCGCCGTCGGTGATCTGCTCGACATAGCCCTCGCGGCGCAGCATCAGTAGCAGCGGGGCGAGATGCCCGGCCGGCAGCCCCGTCTCGCGGGAGATCTGGGCGTCCAGAACGCCGTTGCCGTGCTTGGAGACCGTTTCGAGAACGCGAAGGGCGTACTGCACCGAGTGGAACGGTGCGGTCGGTTCGGGCTTCAACGCCACGGTTTCCCCCTACCAGGTTGTGACCGCAAGACCAGGTTGTAACCGCAAGCTTCCGCACCACGATAGCCGCCAAATGGCGTTTGAGGGGGGCCTGTTGACGACTTGACGAGGCGCCCCGGCGCTGTCAGCTGGGGCGCACCCGTCTGGCATATGCCAACGTCATTAGCGACCGATGGAGGGCGAGGTCACAGCACTGCGTCGAGGAATTCGCGCGTACGTTCATGCGTGGGATCGGTGAAGATTTTTTCCGGCGAACCTGCCTCCACCACCCGCCCTGCGTCGAACATCAGGACCTTCTCCGAGACGTCACGGGCGAAATTCATCTCGTGGGTCACGCAGAGCATCGTGATGTCGGTGTTCCGCGCGATGTCGCCCAGCAGGTCCAGCACGCCCGCCACCAGCTCCGGGTCGAGCGCGGACGTCACCTCGTCCAGAAGCAGGATCTCCGGTTGCATCGCCAGCGCGCGGGCGATCGCCACCCGTTGCTGCTGGCCACCGGAGAGCTGGGAAGGGTGTGCGTCGACCTTTTCCGAGAGCCCCACCAGATCGAGCAGCTCACGGGCGTGGGTCTCCGCCTCGTCACGGTCCATGCCCAGCACGCTGACCGGTGCCTCGGTGATGTTCTGCAGCACCTTCATATGGGGAAAGAGGTTGAACTGCTGGAAGACCATGCCGATCTTCCTCCGGGCTTCGCGCAGATGCTTCTCGGTCGCCGGCCTCAGCGAGCCGTCGGGAGCCCTGACGTGGGACAGCGGGTCACCGTCCACCCAGATCACTCCGTCGCTGACCTTCTCGAGCGTCATCAGCAGCCGCAGGATGGTGGTCTTGCCCGAGCCGCTGGGTCCGATGAGTGTGACGTGTTCGCCGCGCTGTACCGAGAAGTCCAGCCCGTCGAGGACGACATGGTCGCCGTACCGCTTCACGACGTTGTCGAAGCGGACCAGCGGATGGCCGGTCTGCGACGTGGCAGGGACCGGGGCGATGTCCACGGGAGCCGCGGCAGCCGCCTTCTGCAGGGGGAGAGGTTCAGTGGCCAAGGCGCTTCTCCAGCTTTCTCATCAGCAGCGAGGTGGGGTAGCTCGCGACCAGGAAGACCAGTCCGGCGAGCGTGAACGCCTCGGTGTAGGCGAAGTGATCGGCGCCGTACTTACGGGCCTCGAAGACCATTTCCTGCACCGTGATCACGGCGAGGAACGGGGTCTCCTTGAACATCGAGATCGCGTAGTTGCCGAGGGCGGGCAGCACATTGCGCACCGCCTGCGGCAGGATCACGGCCTGCCAGGTCCGCCGTGGGGCGAGCGAGAGCGCCCGGCAGGCCTCCCACTGGCCCTTCGGTACACCGTCGATCCCGGCGCGGTACACCTCGGAGGTGTACGCGGCGTAGTGGACGCCCAGCACCACGATGCCGATCGTCAGCGGCTCCACCGCGGTGAACAGGGCGGCCGCGCCGACCAGTTGGACGAGCAGCGGGGTGGACCGGATGAATTCCATCACGACCCGTACCGGCACGGTCAGGAACCTGCTCGGGGCCCGTCCGGCGACCGCGATGGCGAGTCCGAGGACCGCGGCGACGAGCGTGCCGAGCACGGTCGCGAGCAGCGTGACCCGGAAACCCTCGAGCACCAGGGGAAGTGCGTCCCCGGCGGCGTTCCAGTCGAAGCCGTTCACCGGGCACCTCCGGTCGCGGAGGCGACGGCCTCCGTTGCGCTGCGGCTGCGCAGCAGCGAGCCCGCACCGGTCTGCAGACCCAGCCGCCGCTTGGCGCTCCGCTCCAGCAGGTTCATCAGCAGAGTCAGCGCGTAGGCCAGGACGAAGTAGGCGACCAGCAGGGTCATGTACGCGGTGAGCGTCTCACCGGTTCGGTCGCGCAGCTGCTGGATCACGGTCATCAGGTCGGCCGCGGAGATCAGCCACAGCAGCGGAGTGCACTTCAGCAGTTGGATCAGCAGATTGGTGAAGGGCGGGATCATCTGCACCCAGGCCTGCGGAATGATCACCTTCCGCATCCGGTACAGCGGCGTCATGTTCAGCGCGACGGCCGCCTCGTACTGGGCGCGGGGTACGGAGCTGATCGCGCCGCGCACCACCTCGGAGCCGTACGCGCCGTAATTGAGGCCGAAGGCGACGACGCCGCAGAGCAGCGGCGTCAGTTCGTACCCCGTCAGCGGCGGCATTGCGTAGTAGAGCCAGAACAGCTGGATGTACAGCGAGGTGCCGCGGAAGAACTCCACGACCACGCGTGACACGCCGCGCGTCACCATCAGCCGGCTGACCGACATCAGACCGAGGACGAAGGACAGGAGCAGGGCGAGCAGCGCCCCCAGGACGGTCGCCTGGAGGGTCACCCACAGCCCCGAGCGCAGCTGCGGCAGATCGTCGACGAAGGCGGAGAAGAAATCACTCATGCGGTGGGGTCCGTCCCTGTCAGCCCTTGCACAGATCGGCCGTCTTCAGGGTTGTCGGTGGCAGCTCGGTGGCTCCGAAGCCGTACTCCTGGAGCAGGCTGACATAGCGCGACCTGTCCGAGACGATCTTCTTCAGCTCGCGGTTGAAGGCGTCCCGCAGATCCTCGTTGCCCTTGCGGAAGACGGCGCCGCCGGGGCTGTACTGCCGCTTGCCGTCGAGCTCCGGCAGAAAGGCCTCGGTGACCTCGGTGCCGGGGTTGGTCCTCGCCAGCCAGCGCAGTGAGATTCCGGTGAGCAGGAACGCGTCGATCCGGCCGCCCTTGACCGCGTCGGCGCCGTCCTGCGGCTTCTGCAGCGACTTGATCCTGTCCTTGGAGATGCCGGCCCCCTCGGCGTACGAACCCTCGACAGCACCCGACATCACACCGACGACGACCCCGGCGGCCTTCGCCGATGCCAGGTCGGTGACCTTCTTCGGGTTGCCCTTCTTCACCATCAGCGCGGTGGGCGAGATGAACTCGGGCTCGGAGAAGATGGCGTTGGCGCAGCGCTCGGGCGTGATCGCCATGCCGGCGCTGACCACGTCGTACTTGCCCGCCTGCAGCCCGGGGATCAGGCCGTCCCACTCGGAGAGGGTGGGCTTCAGTTCGTCGACGCCGAGCGCTTTGAATATCTCCCGATGCAGGGTGGGCGCCTCGCCCTTGAGCTGCTTGCCCTCCATGTAGCCGTACGGGGCCTCATTGGCGTACGCGACCCGGACGAACCCCTGCTTGCGGAGTGCCTCGAGCGCCCCCGCGCCGTCCGCGGAACCGGCGTCGGTCTTGCTGCAGGCGGAGAGCAGACCGGGCACGACGAGCAGACCACCTACGGCCGCCGATCGGTTGAGGAAGCCCCGACGGGACAGGTTCGGGAAGTCAGCCATGGTTCGCAGTCTCCTGGAGGGGTCGAACAGTCCGGACAGGTTCAGCGCCTGCCCGATCCCGTGCGCCTATGCAGGAAAAGGCCGCATGTAATCGAACGGTGACTGGGACGTGACCCTTCCGTGTCTCCATGTGGGCGGAGCGCGACGGCCGGTGCGCAGCGCGTATTCCCCGGTCTGGAACCGTCCATGACCCACCGTCATGTGGCGATGTCCGTCATGGGTGGCTGAAGTGGTCATGGTGCCCGACCGGTTGGGGTCACTCGCTCCGGTCCGGGACGGGGACGTATCCGAGCTGTTTGTCGACCACGTTCGGCAAGGGGTTCCCGGCCGCCCAGAGTTCGTACATCTCCACGAACTGCTCGGCCAGCCGATCCCGCCAGCCGACCGTGTCGCCGCTCATGTGCGGGGACACGATCAGCCCCGGTACGTCCCACAGTGCGCTCCCCGGATCCAGCGGTTCGTGCGCGAACACATCGAGCGCCGCGCCCGCGATCCACCGTCTGCGCAGCGCGTCGGCCAGGTCCTCCTCGACGACCATCGGCCCGCGCCCGACATTGACGAAGCGGGCCGACGGCTGCATCAGCCCGAAGAACCGCGCGTCGAACATCCCGCGTGTGCGCTCCGTCAGCGGCGCCGCGCAGATCACCCAGTCGGCGAGCGCCGCCAGCCGGTCCAGATCCTCGGCGCCATGGATACTGCGGCGCGCGGTACGCCCGACGAGTGCCACCTGGACCCCCAGCGCCATCAGCAGCCGGGTGATCTCCCGGCCGATCGGCCCGGCCCCGACCACCACCGCGCGGGCGCCCGCGACCTGCTGCGATTCACGGTGACGCCACTGCCGCTGCCGCTGCAGCTCCAGTGTGCCGGGGATGTCCTTGGCGAACGCCAGCACCAGGCCCAGGACATACTCGGCGATCGGCCGCTCGAAGACACCCCGCGCATTGGTCAGTACGGTGTCGGACGCGGTCAGCTCCGGGCAGAGCAGCCGGTCCACGCCCGCGCTCGCCGTATGCACCCAGCGGGGCCGCGGCCCGTCGCCCGGCCAGGCGGCGCGTACCGCGTCGGAGGCGAAGTCCCACACCAGCAGAGCATCGGCGTGCGGCAGTTGCCCGGCGAGGCCGGCCTCGTCCGTGTACCGGATCCGGACCTGTCCGGTCAGCCGGCCGAGACGCGGCGAAGGGTCGGTGTCCAGGACGAGCAGGGTGGGCTCTGGCATGAGAGACGGTGACTCCGCTGTGTCTGAGATGTGCGGATTGACCACGCTCGCACCCCGGACCGGCTCCGTCAACGGGAATGTGGGCAGTGGCTGCCGAGGGGAATACTGGGCAGGGAGAGGCAGTAGCGGAAGTACACCGGTCCAGCAGTGCAGGAGGGTGGACATGACGACCGTCGGATTCCTCTACCCGGGCCACTTCGCGGAGGACGAGTTCCCACGGATGGAGGTCATCCTCGACACCACCATCAGACTGGTCGTGAACCACACCGAACCCGGCGAGGACGACCGGCGCCCCGACACCCTGCGAAAGCTGGGAGAGCCCGAACGCCTCGCCGCCGGTATCGAGGAGCTGCGGCGCGCCGGCGCCGAGTCGGTGGTCCTGGCCAGCACCGGCGGGAGCTTCGTGTACGGCTGGGAGGGGGCCCATGGGCAGACCACCGCCCTGGCCCGGGCGGCGGGACTGCCCGCCTCCAGCGCGTCGCTGGGCTTCGTCCAGGCGGTACGGGCGCTGGGCGCCGCCCGCGTCGCGGTCGCCGCGACCTACCCCGAAGAGATCGCCCGGCTCTTCAGCGAGTTCCTGGCCGCCGCGGGCATCGACGTGGTCGCCACGCACAGCGGCGGCGTCACGACCGCCGCCGAGGCCGCCGCGTGGGGTCCGGACCGGCTGAAGGAACTCGCCGTCGCCGCGGACCGCCCGGACGTGGACGCCGTACTGCTGCCGGACGCAGCCCTGCACACCACAGCGCACATCTGTGACCTGGAAGAACTCCTTGCGAAGCCGGTTCTCACCGCGAATCAGGTGGCGGTGTTCGAGGCGTTGCGACTGGCCCGCCGCCGTACCTGGGCGCCGCAGCTGGGCACGCTCTTCGCCACCCGGGAAGCGCCGCCGGCCCCGGTGGGGTAGTGACCGGCCCCGGGGAATAAACGGAGACAGCCTCCTGTTGGCTGTCGAGGACGTAAGCGTCCTGACGTCAGCGCATCACCGGAGAGGCCTTCACGTGGACAAGAACCGAGGCGACGACATTCGCGGCCGGGCCGAGGGAACGGCCCCTGTGCCGCTCTCGGTGCTCGACCTGGTGAGTGTGGGCCAGGGCCGCACCGCGACCCAGGCGCTCCGCACCAGCGTGGACATCGCGCAACTCGCCGAACGCCGCGGCTTCCACCGGCTCTGGGTCGCCGAACACCACTCCATGCCCGGCGTCGCCTCGTCGTCCCCGGCCGTGATCCTCGCCCATCTCGCCGCCCACACCGAGCGGCTCCGGCTCGGCTCCGGCGGGGTGATGCTGCCCAACCACGCCCCGCTCGTCATCGCCGAACAGTTCGGCACCCTGGAGGCCATGGCTCCCGGCCGCATCGACCTGGGCCTCGGCCGTGCGCCCGGCACGGACGGCGCGACCGCCGCCGCCCTGCGCCGCACCGACCGGCTGAACGAGGGCGCCGACGATTTCCCGCAGCAGCTCGCCGAGCTGACCCGGTTCCTGGACGACGACTTCCCCGACGGTCACCCGTACGCCCGCATCCATGCGGTCCCGGGCCCGGTGCAGGGCCCCACCGGCCGCCCGCCGATCTGGCTGCTCGGCTCCTCCGGCTTCAGCGCGAGGCTGGCCGGCGTCCTCGGCCTGCCGTTCGCCTTCGCCCACCACTTCTCGGCGCAGAACACGATTCCGGCGCTCGACCTGTACCGGGAGTCGTTCAAGCCTTCCGCGGTGCTCGACGCCCCGTACGCCCTGATCGGCGTCTCGGCGCTGGCCGCCGACGAGGAGCGCGAGGCCCGGCGTCAGGTGCTGACCGGTGCGCTGTCCATGGTCCGCCTGCGCACCGGCCGGCCCGGTCTCATTCCGACCCCCGAGGAGGCGGAGGCTTACGCCTTCACCCCCATGGAGCGCGAGTTCGTCGACAGCTGGCTCGGCAATGTCATCCACGGAACGGCGGACGAGGTCCGCTCCGGGCTGGACGACCTGGCCAAGCGGACCGGTGCGGATGAGTTGATGATCACCGCCAATGCGCATGGGGGTGGGGCGCGGGTGCGGAGTTATGAGCTGATCGCGGATGCGTATGGGTTGCGCGGCTGAGGGGTGTGCGGGTTCGTCCGCCTGACCGTTCTGTCCTCAAGCGCCGGACGGGCTGACAGATGCCCTCAATCGCCGGGCGGGCTGGCAGGTGCCCTCAATCGCCGGGCGGGCTTGATGTTGCCGGGCGGGCTTGGTTTTGGCGGGCGGGTTTGATGTTGGCGGGCGGGCTCGGGTGTGACGGGCGGGCTTGGGGGTGTCGCAGGGTGCTCAGGGTTGCAGGGATCTGGCGCCGATCAGTTCCGCGATGCGTTCCGGGGCCACCGCTCGTGAGTAGAGCCAGCCCTGGCCGGTGTCGCAGCCGATCCGGCGCAGTCGCTCCGCCTGGCCTGCGGTTTCCACGCACTCCGCGGTGACCGTCAGGCCCAGCCGGTGCGCCAGTTGCACCATCGCCTCGACGATCGTCTCGTCGGCGGGGCTGGGGTGCGCGCCGTCCTCGTAACGGAAGCCGCGTACGAACGAGCCGTCCAGCTTCAGAACGGACACCGGCAGCCGGCTCAGATAGGCGAGGTTCGAGTAGCCGGTCCCGAAGTCGTCGATGGCGATCCGGACGCCCATGTCGCTGAGCGCCTGGAGCGCCTCCAGCGGGCGGCCCGCCGAGCCCATCACCGCGGACTCGGTCAGTTCGAGCTGCAGCAGTCCGGGTGCCAGGCCGGTCTCGGCGAGGATCTCCGCGACATCCGTCACCAGGTCCGAGTCCCAGACCTGCCGTACGGCGACATTGACGCTGATGAACAGCGGGGGCTCGGTCGGATGGTCCAGCTGCCACCGCCGGGCCTGGCGGCACGCCGACTGCAGCACCCACCGGCCGAGCTGGACGATCGAACCGTCCTCCTCGGCGATCGCGACGAACCGATTCGGCGAGAGCATGCCGAACTGCGGGTGGTTCCAGCGGACCAGGGCCTCCACCCCGCGTACGACCCCGTCGGCCATCCCGACCAGCGGCTGGTACTCGATGGTGAACTCGCCGCGTTCGACAGCGGGCCGCAGCGTGGACGAGAGCGCCTGCCGCGTCATCCGGTGAGCGTTGCGCTCGGGGTCGAAGAGTGTCCAGCGGGCTTTTCCGTCCGCCTTCGCCCAGTACAGCGTGGTGTCGGCGGCCTGCATCAGACCGGTCGCCGAGGTGCCGGCCACGGGCCGCTCCACCACGCCGATCGACGCCGATACGGCCAGCCGCTGCCCGGCCAGGTCGAACGGCTTCTGCAGAGCGGTGAGCACCGCGCGGGCGAGATCGGTGAGCTGCTGCGCACCGGCGGACTCCTCGACGAGGATCGCGAACTCGTCGCCGCCGAGGCGCGCCACGAGTGAGGCGCCGGTGCGGTGCTGGTTCTCCTGTTCGGCGCAGTCGGTGAGTCTGGTGGCGACGGCGGCGAGCAGCCGGTCGCCGACCCGGTGGCCCATCGTGTCGTTGACGGCCTTGAACCCGTCCAGGTCGAGGTAGCAGAGCCCGATCCGGCCGTGCCGCCGGGGCCCGTCCTGGTCCGGCGGGGTCTCCAGGGCGGCCGAGAGGCGTTCGAAGAACAGCGTCCGGTTGGGCAGCCGGGTCACCGGATCGTGCATCTGGAGGTGGCGTAGCCGCTTCTGCAGCTCGCGCCGGTCGCTGATGTCGGCGACGGAGAGCAGTACCGGACACGAACCGGCGGAGGAACCGGGTGACGTCTGCGGCATCGGTGCGACGGTGATCTCGGCCCACAGCGAGCGCCCGTCGCGGTGCTTGAGCCTGCGCGTGCAGCGGAACCGGGAGCGCCGGCCGCGCAACACCTCGCGGTACGCATGCCAGGTGCGGCCGTCCGACGAGACGTCGAGCAGATCGGACGCGGACTGCGCGGTCAGAGCCGCGGGGGCGGCGCCGAGCAGCGCGCCGAGGGCGTCGTTGGCGGTGAGGATCAGGCCTTCGTGGTCGACGACGGCCATCGGAAGGGTGGCGGCCCGGAAGGCGGCCCGGTAGTCGGTGCCGCGGCCGACCGGCTCGGGCTCGCCGCTGCCGTCAGCCGTTCCGTCTGCGAGGGCGTCTCCGGCCCTGTCCGCGATCCCGTCCGCGGCCCCGTTTCCGGCCCGTGCCGACGCGGGATCTGCATGACGCTCCGTGACCGGCGGCCGCGCGGTAGGGGGCGCTGCGCCTGCCGGGGGCCTCGGCCCTTCGGAGGTTTCGCTCACCGCTCGCTCCCGCCGTGCAGTTCTGTCCTGAACAGATGTGGTCGGACTGGGCCCGCCGCGTGGTGTGCCGCTGTCGGGGCGGAAACCACGCAGGAAAGCGTGGGAAAGCATAGAGGTTGTCGTCCGGCCCGTTCCAGCTCCGCTCCCGTTCCGGGCCCGCGGCTCGCCCCGCATGGACCATTCGCGCGCCGATCCGGTTTGCCCAGGACTGATTGTTTCTGTGCGGCTCTGTTCTCTCCAGTCGATCTTGAGTCTGTCTTGCGCGGTTGCGGTGATCGATTATGACTGTCCGTGAAAAAGCATCGGGTGGCGGTCTGTTTACCCGAGTGGGGCAGCACAACAGGGCGTACACCACCAAACCGGCACAGGGTGGGTGCGAGTCCCGCATCCCGCACCGGAGGTCGATGTGCCGCATAAGCGCAGACTCGCGGGAGTGGAGAGGCCGAGTCCGCGTGGCGTGCTGGCAGGGCTGATCGCGCTCCTGGCGCTCGCCGCCATCTCTCTTGTCGCCGGTCCGGCCGTGGCCGCCACCGGAGCGGCCGGCCCGTGCGCCCTGCCCCGGACCGAGGTGCACCACTCGCTGGGAGTGGGTGACTGGAACGACGCCTACCCGCGCCCCGACCACGCGCTCGACGCGGTCATGATCTTCCTCTCCTTCACGGACGCCCGCCCCATCACCACCCCCGCCGAGCTGGCCGCCGACTACTTCCCCGCCACCACCCAGTTCTTCCAGCGCGCCTCGTACGGGAAGTTCACCCTGCGCCCGCACCCGCAGCGGCATTGGATCCAGATGCCCCGGAGCTCCACCTCGTACGGGATAAAGCGTGACTGGGACGACGGCCGGCGCAGCGAGTATCTGCGTGACGCGATTGCCGCAGCCGACGGCCAGGTCGACTTCTCGAAGTACGACATCGTCTATCTGGTCGCCGACCCGGACGCCCCTGGCGTCGACTCCGATGCCACCAAGGTCGTCAACTTCGACCGGCCGCTGCACGCCGACGGCACGGACATCAGACGTGTCGTCACTGTTTTCGAACAGCACCCGCCGGACCGGAACGTGCTGGCCCACGAGACCGGGCACGTCTTCGACCTGCCGGACCTCTACCACCGGCCGACGGACGGCAAGGGCGACTGGGACACGTACGTCGGCGACTGGGACGTGATGGGCAGCCAGTTCGGCCTCGCGCCGGATCTGTTCGGCTGGCAGAAGTGGAAGCTGGGCTGGCTGGACCGCGGGCAGGTGGTGTGCATCCAGCGCAAGCAGGACGTCACCCTGGAGTCGATGGCCGCCGCCCCGGCACGTGGCGCGTCCCTCGGGACGCGGCTCGCGGTGATCAGGACCGGGGAAGGCGGCGTGGTGGCGATGGAGGCCCGCAGCGCCACCGGCAACGACCGGTCGACCTGCAGCGAAGGGGTGCTGATCTACCGGGTCCGCAACGGGACGGCGTCCGGCGGCGGACCCATCCAGGTCATCGACACCCACCCCCACACCGACGCCTGCTGGGACCTGTCGGTCTACCCGCCGCTCGCGGACGCCCCGCTGCGGGTCGGGGAGACGTACACCATTCCCGGTGAGCACACCAGGGTCGAGGTCGCGGACCGGACGCCGTCGGGGGCGTGGACGGTCAGGATCGCCACCGGCACGTGAGCAACCGGTCCGGCGGTGAAACGAAGAAGCCCCCCGCTTGCGCGAGGGGCTTCTTCCGTCTGTGCGCCGCCAGGGACTCGAACCCCGGACCCGCTGATTAAGAGTCAGCTGCTCTAACCAACTGAGCTAGCGGCGCCTGCTGACGTCGTAGACCTTAGCATCCTGATCGGCGGGAGGAAAAATCGAATTCCTGGCCGCTGACGTGGGTGCCGAGCGGGTCACGCGTACACAGGCCCAGAGAAGTACGTCGGGGCCCGGCAGCCACGGGTGACGGGTGTCGGGGGCGACCACCCACCGGGGCCCGGGGGAGGTGGAACCGCAGGCCAGGGGCGGGACGGTCACCGCGTCGCCGGTGCCGTGACAGAGCAGCGGCGGGAACCTGTTCGCCTGGTCGTCCGGCCCTCCGGACGCCTGCGGGTCGTGTTCCGTCACCGGCTCGGGGCGGCTGCCCCACTCCTCCCAGTCGAGCAGCGACGGCAGCCGCTGGGCGGTCCCCGGAGCGGCGAACAGCAGCATCCGCCCGCGGTGTGAAGCGACCGGCCCCGAGCCGGGCCCGTCGGTCCACAGGTGCTCCAGCATGCGCCGCCCGAAGAGCGCGGGCACATTGACCACGTCGAACGCAGAGCCGCACGGCAGCACACCGGGGGAGCCGGGGTGGGTCTGCCACTGGGCGAGCGTGGAGCGCGGATAGGCCGTGGCGCCGGCGAGCCAGGCGGCGCCCGCCGCGGTGACCTGCGCGGTCTGATGCCCGGCTTGATTCCCGGGCTGGGTTCCGGTCTGGTCCCGCAGGGCGGCGAAGATGTCGACGCTGCGGTGGGACCCGGTGCCGGGGTACAGGGTCGATTGGTCTGGCAGCCATGCACTCATGTGCACTGGTCTACCGGGAGTGACGGTCCGGATTCCAAGAGTTGCCGGAAACCGGGACAGGGTGGTGGGGGGAGGAGTATCTTGCCCGCGGGCATATGCCAGCGGCTGTAACCGGAGTCAGCTCCGGGCAAGGGCCGGACGCTCCGGCGTCACGGTCTGGCGCCGCCCAGCAGGCTCCGGCCGAATTCGACCATCTTCTTCGCGTAGTCCTCCGTCCACTCCGCGCGCTCCGCGATGTCCGCCGTGGTCAGCCGGTCGAACCGGCGCGGGTCGGCCAGCTGGGCAGCGGCGAGCGCCTGGAACTCGACCGCGCGGTCGGTCGCGGCGCGGAATGCCAGGGTCAGCTCGGTGGCGCGGTCCAGCAGCTCCTGCGGGTCGTCCAGCGACTCCAGGTCGAAGAAGTGCTCGGGATCGGCGACCGCCGCCGACGGCTCGAAGAGCAGGGGCGCGGGGCGCAGCCGCTGCCGCTCGTTCCGCTCGGGTTGTGCCATGTGGTGTTCCTCCTTCGGTGGGCCCGACGGCCACCCTCTATTGTCCAACCCGCCGCAAGTGCGCTTCGGGGCGGTGCGCGGGGCCAGTGCGCGGGGGTGCGCACCAACACACCTCCGGGCCGCGACGCGCGCCCCACGGTGGCCCATCGCCCACGGCCCTACGACGTTACGGATGCCATCGCACCGGTGGCGTGACGGATGCCACAGAACCGGCGGCGCTACGGCGCCCACCGCGTCGGCGACGTCACGGCGCCCACCGCACCCGGTGTTCCGCGAGATGCGCCAGGACCGCGTGGTTCGCCTCCCAGCCGTCGGGGAATTTCACCGTGACACCCAGTTGGACCGGTTCCGTCGACGGATGTTCGTCCAGCAGGTCGGTGACGCCCTCGCGGCAGACCACGATGCAGGCATGGCGGTGCCGCGAGGCCAGGACGCACAGCCGGCCCGTCTCCAGGTGGAACGCCGTGGCGTCCGGGCGGCCGGACAGTGGGTGCAGGACCACCGTCACATCGAATTCGCGGCCCTGGAGCCGGTTCGCCGTGTCCACCGCCACACCCGTCACACCGAGCTCCGCGAGCGCCGCCCGTACCGCCGCGGCCTGGTCCCGGTGGGCGGTGCCGACCGCGACCCGGTCCGCCGTCACCGCAGCGGGCTCGGGGGAGCGCTCGCTCGTCGCCACGCCGCCCCGGTCCAGCAGACGGCGTACCACCAGGGCCACCGCCCGTACCGCCTCCGGATCCGTGCGCGGGGTGTGCCGGGCCGGAAGTTCGAGCAGACCCCAGCCGGACTCCGCGGCCTCGTCCAGCACCCGGTCCGGGGCGGAGCCGTCCGACGCGACACCGAACGACAGCCGCCGGTCGCCGTGGTCCGTGCCGCTGCGGAACGGGGTGTACGGGTAGAACGCGTCCGAGACCAGCGGCGCCGCCGACGCGGGCAGCCGCCATGACACCGGCAGCCGGTGCTGCGGCAACTCCGGGTTGTGGGCCAGCAGGGTGGAGACCGCGCTCGCCGACGGGTCGTACGACAACCCCGCCCACTGGTCCGCGCCGACGATCGAGAACGGGTCCAGCTGGCCGGGATCGCCGACGAACAGCGCCCGTTCGAAGAGCCCGGCGACGGCCAGCAGCGCGTCCGAGCGCATCTGGTACGCCTCGTCGACGATCGCGTGCCCCCACGGCTCGACGTTCTTCACATGCGCCCACTTGGCGGCCGTCGAGATGACGACGTCAAGTCCGGCGAGGTCCGCCGCCTTTGCCGATTTCCGTACGTTGGCCAGGCCGTCCAGCACCTTGTCGTAGGGGTCCGAGTCATTGCTGTGCAGCCGTCCGACCGGCAGCCCCGGGTCCTTCTCGGCCAGCCGCACCACCAGGTCGTCGACCTGGGCGTTGGTCTGCGCGACCACCATCAACGGGCGCCCGGCAGCCGCCAGTTCGAGCGCGGCGCGCACCACGAGTGTCGACTTGCCCGCGCCCGGCGGGGAGTCCACCACGATGCCGCGTGCCGTGCCGTGCAGCGTGTCGTCCAGGATCGCGGTGGTTGCCCGTCCCGCCGCCGCGCCCGGGTCGAATACGGCTGTCACAGAAGGTCCTCCGCGGTCACGGGGTCAGGGTTCTCGGCGGCGGCGCCCGGCGGACCGCCATGCGTCCAGGGGGTGTCCTCCGGGTCCGGCAGCTTCGGGCCGCCGCGCTGGTCGTGCTCGAACAGCGTCCACGCGATCCGTTCGCCGGGCTCCGGCAGCGAACCCGGGGCCGGCTCCTTGCTCCGGCCCATCCGGTCGGTGATCCGCAGCACGAGCAGGGCCTCATCCGGTCCGGCGGAGTCCTCGGAGGCGTACGCCACGAACTCGGCGGTCTGCGGCCTGCCGTCCAGCGAGCGGTACACCTTCGTCCGCTCACCGAGATGCGGGCGCTCGTCCGTCCGGACCGTGACCAGCGGGCGCGGCGACGGCCGCTTCGACTCGCTGTACGCCATCACCACCTCCGTCACCTCCCCGACGAACGCCTCGCCGGCCAGCCGCCGCCCGGCCAGCACCAGCGGATCATCCAGCGCCTCCTGGGCCTCCAGCTGCGCCTGCGCCGTCTCCCGGGACGCGAGCTTCTGGGCTGCCGTCACCGCGTCGTCCCGGCGCGGCTGCGGCGGCTCCCCGGACCTCACCCGGTCCCGGTGGGCGGTGAACGACCAGCGGTCCCGGGTCCAGCGGTCCTCGGACCTGGCCCCGGGCGGCAGCTGCGCCATCAGGTCCAGCCCCCGCCACACCGCGTCCCAGGTCGGCCGCAGCACCCCGGCGAGCAGCGATCCGATCTCCCGTTCGGCCGCCGTCAGTTCGGCGAGCCGGGCGTCGGCCGCGAGCCCGTCCTCGGCCGCCGCGAGTGCCGTGCGCGCCCGGTCGTACTTCTCGATCGCCGGTGCGAGCAGCCGGTTGTCGAACGCCGGGTCCGTGGCCGGACCGGCCGGCGGGCACACCAGCCGGCCGTCGCGGTTCCGCTCCAGCTCGGCCCGGAGCGCGGCCTCGGCACCGGACTCGCCCGCCGGAGGGTCGATCCAGGCGAGCAGGGCACCCAGATGCTGGTCCTCCAGCGTGGACTGTCCGGTCGCCCAGTGCCGGTTCAACAGATCGGTTGCGGCGAGGAGCAGCGAGGAGCCCGGCACCCGGGCCCGCTCCCCGTAGTGCGTCAGCCAGCGGCCGAGCAGCGGGACACGGGCCGGGGCAGGGTACGGGGTGTCCGGATCGTCCTCGGCGGTGCGCCGGAACCGCATGGAACGGCCCAGCAGCCGTACGAAGTCGATACCCGCCCGGCTCGGCACGATCAACTGCGGTGCGTCCGTGCACAGCTCGACCTCGACCTTGACCTTCTTGCCGGTCTCGGGATCGGTCTCGTTGCGCTCGGCCGGCTCGACCACGTCCGCGTACGACTCGATGTGCGGCAGGACCGCCTCGGCCAGGTCGGCGAGAAAGGCGAACCGCAGGTCACGGTCGCGCGGCTGGGCCACAGTCAGCAGCCGCGGCGCGTCCCGGTCGGTTCCGACGAGCGCGCCGAGCGGGGCGCCCGCCTCACCGGCGGTGGTCAGCGGTACGAGGACGAGCGGCCGGCCGGTGAGATGGCGGTGCAGAACGGTGGCCATCGGCTGCGCCCGCCCGCTCTCCACGGCCTCGAGCCGGGCCAGGGTGCTGATCAGCGACATACCGTTCCGCCCTCCGGAGCCGCCGGGCCGGTCGCTCTTTCCAGCGCCTCCGCGCGCAGGGCCGCCGCGCGACGCAGGGCGGCGACCGCCGGATCCGCCGGGTCGCCCTCCTTGCCCGCAGCCGCGGCCAGTACCTCGGTGACCGTCGTCAGACCTCCGAGCTCGCCCCGGACGCTCCGGCCCAGCGCCTGTACCGCGCCGGCCGAGCGTGCCTTGGCCCGGCAGTGGAAGGCCAGTTCGCAGGCGGCCAGGCACTCCGGTGCGTACGCCGCCGTGACCGATTCGACCGCGGCCGTCAGCTCCTGCGGCGAACACTCCGGGTCGAAGGTGGTGCCCTCGGGCAGGGCGGCCGCGATCTCCTCGATCCGGGTCAGCCGGGTCAGCTGACGGCGGGTGACCGCGCGCTGCTTGCGCACGTCCACCACCGACGCCGTCGGCAGGTTGGAGAAGTCCTTCGGGCAGACCAGCAGCACCCGGTGGCCGACCTCCGCACCCTGCGTGACCGCCGCGATCCGCTCCAGCGCCAGGACGTACACGGCGGACTGCCGGGCCGCCGCGCCGACCTTCGCCGCATCCGCGGAACTGTCGATCACGGGGAACGACTTGATCTCCACAACCGTCCACCGGCCGTCGGGGTGCACGACCACCGCGTCCGGCTCCAGATAGGCGGGCGAGCCCGCCACCTCCAGGGCCAGCATCGGATGGTCGAGCAGCGCCCAGCCGCCCGCCCCCGTCGCCTCCCGCAGCGCCAGCGCGGTACGGGCCGCGCGTCCCTCCGGACCGGCCGCCGTCAGATCCGGTACCAGGACCTCGCGCGGCGCCTCGCCCCCGCCGCCGAGCCGCTCGTACAGCAGCCGCATCAGCTCCGTACCGCCGTCGGCCTTGACCTTCGCCTCGAAGGCGTTGCCCCGCATGAACGCGAACTGCGACTGGCCGAACGCGGCGGGCGAGCCGAGCGCCGTCGCCAGCGCGGCCTTGTCCACCCCGGCACCGTCCAGCAGGGCGCGCCGCTTGCAGCCGGGGTTCGCGGCGAGGGCGGCCAGCGCGCGGGCATCGAGCGGATGCGGGGCGACGGCCGGACCGCGCAGCTCAGCGAGCCGCTGCCGGAGCGCCGTCGTCTGCGCCATCGGTGGAGTCTGCGGAGGAGGTCCGCTGGCCGGGGATTCGCTCACCCGCGGAAGTCTTGCATCCGGCGCTGACAATCGGGGACTCCGTGGCCGGATCGGCCGGTGCGAACCGGGCCTGTACCGCGGCCTTCACCCGGTCGGCGAGCCGCATGACCGGCCCGGTCAGCAGTGCTCCGACGGTCATCACGGCAGCGCCCGCGACCGCGTCGAGGAAGTAGTGGTTGGCCGTGCCCATCACGACGATCGTGGTGACCAGCGGGTACATGACGCCCGCGGCGCGCACCAGCGGGTGCCGGGCGTGACGCCAGAGCAGGACCCCGCACCACAGCGCCCAGCCGACGTGCAGACTCGGCATCGCGGCGTACTGGTTGGTCATCCAGCCCATCCCGCGCGGCGCGCTCGCCTCGGTGCCCCACCAGCCGTACGAGCTGTACTGGGCCATCGTGTCGACGAAGCCGTGCGTGGCGTGCAGCAGCCGCGGCGGGCAGGTCGGCAGCAGCGCGAAGCCGACCAGGCCGAGCAGTGTGGAGGTCATCAACCAGGTGCGGGCGGTGCGGTACACGGCGGCGCGGCGCCGGTAGATCCAGATCAGGACGGCCGGGGTGACCAGGTAGTGCAGTGAGGCGTACGCGAAGTCGGCGGGTATGCCGATGGACGGGTGGGCGGTCATCAGCCGGTTGAGCGGGTGCTCGGCGTTGAGGAAGAGGGTCTTCTCCAGATGCAGTATCCGCAGCCCGTGGTCCACAGCGGTCGACACATCGCTGCGGACCAGCAGCCGGCCCACCGAGTAGACCGCGTACACGACCGCGATCAACGGCAGCTCGGCCCACCAGCGGGGCCGGTGGCTCGGCGCGGGCGCGGTGGCAAGCGACATTCGGAAGCTCTCCATCATGTGTTCATGCGACCGAGGGCGGCCGTTCAACCGTACGGCGCAGATCGGCCGCGTTTTCCCCGGGGTACCCCTGCGGATGCCCCGGTTCGTACGGAGATCTCTCCGCGGGGAGGGTGACGCCTGTTCGGCCCCGGAGGTTGCCTGCCGGACACGTGAGCGATGATGGAAAAGGCGGATGACCCGTCCCTGTTGTCGTTTTCTCCGAACAACCAAGATTCAGGGAGAGCCGTCATGGCACCGCGTATCCTGCTCGCCCGGCACGGCCAGACGGAATGGTCCGTCAAGGGCAATCACACCGGCAGGACCGACATTCCTCTGCTCGACGCGGGCCGCGTGGGCGCCAAGCTCCTGGGTGAGCGGCTGCACCGCGGACCGTGGGCGGACCTGCCGGGCCTGGAGGTCCGCACCAGCCCGCTCGTCCGCGCCAGGGAGACCTGCGACATAGCGGGCTTCGCTGACCGGGCACAGCCGTGGGACGCGCTCATGGAGTGGGACTACGGGGCGTACGAGGGCATGACACCGGCCGAGATCCAGGCGATCCGGCCGGGCTGGTTCATCTGGCGCGACGGGGTACCGGACGGCGAGACCCTGTCCGAGCTGTCCGCCCGTGCGGACGAGATCGTCGACTGGGCGCGCTCGGCCGAACGTGACGTGCTGGTCTTCGCGCACGGTCACATCCTGCGGGCGCTGGGCGCGCGCTGGCTCGGCGAGGACGTGTCGTTCGCCTCCCGCATCCGCCTGGACCCGACGTCGCTTTCGGTGCTCGGATGGGCATACGGGGCACCGGCCCTCGAACGCTGGAACGACACGGGCCACCTGGACCGGTGAGGTCCTGCCCCCACCCGGCAGCGTGGTGCCCTCGATCGCCGGAGGGGCTCGAACTGGCCCGCGGGTGAGGGGAACGGTCGCCCGATCCCGTCCCGCGCGGCCCGATTCGGCCCGTCCGGCGATCGAGGACGGAACCGGTGCAGCGGACCGGATGCGCGTCGCGTGGGGGCACCCGGACGGAACCCCGCCCTACACCTCCGCCCCTGCATCCCTGTACCGCTCCAGGAACTCCGTCACCTCCGGGGACCCCCGCTGCGCCCGCAGCACCTGCACCGCCGCCGCCAGCATCGCCCGGATGCGGGAGGACTGGACCTGGGTCAGCAGGTCCAGCACCTGCTGTCCCGCCGTGGCCGCCTCCGCCGCGGCCCCGGCCCGGGCCAGGTCCGTCGTCAGTTCGGCGCGGTACAGCGCCAGGTTCCGGGTGAAGTGCGGATCCTGGAGCTGCGTGGCCCGCCGCGCATGGCGGGCCGCCCGCGGCCAGTCGCCCAGCGCCGACCAGCACTGCGCCTCCAGCATCTCCAGCTCCGCGTCCCGGAAGAACGTCATCCACTCCGGGTCGGCATCGGACGCCCCACGGCCGAACGCCGTGTGCGCCCGCCCCAGCGCCCGTTCGCAACCGCTCCGGTCGCCGAGTCCGGCCCGGCCCCCTGCCTCCCGCAGCGCGAGCAGCGCCAGCAGTCGCGGTGAACCCAGTGGTCCCGCCGCCCGCTGCCCGGCCTCCGCCGCGCGTACCGCCTCACGGGGCCGCCCCGTGTCTCTCGCCAGGAACGACGCATTGCAGAACGCATGCGCCTCCAGCGCCGGGTCCCCGGCCACCCGAGCCGTGGCCAGCGCCTCCGCGTAGTGCGAGCGGGCGTCGTCGAAGCGTCCCGAGTCATGCGCCAGCCACCCCACCGAGATGGCCAGTTCACCGGCCCCGGCGTGCAGCCGGTCGGAGGTGGACCGGCGGGTGATGGTCCCCTGGTCCAGCAGCGCGTAAGCGGCCCGCAGCGGTTGGGCGGCCCGCCGGTAGAGGCCGCCACCGCCGTGCCGGTCGTCCAGCAGCCGGATCTGCCGTACCGCCTTCTCGACGGCCGTCACCTCGGCCTCGCCGACCCGCCGTTGGACGGGCAGGGCAGCGGCGGCGATGGTCGTGGTGCCGAGGCCGAGGCCCAGGGATGCGGCCGCCATCGCGGTGGTGCCGCTCGTCATGAATACGCGACGCAGCACGTCGCTCTCCTCGTCGGTGTCGCTCTGGAGCGTGGGGGGTGGTGGGGTATCAGGACCGTCGGGGGCGTTGCCGGTGGTTCTCGCCGCCCGGCCGCGTACGGACTCGCGTGCCGAGAAGCCCAGATCCGCCAGGGTCGCCCCGGGGAACATGTGCAGGAAGACTCGTTCGTACGCGTAGTTGGGACAGCGGATCTCGCCGGACTCCACGCGTCCGATGTACCGGGCGTCGCACGCGACCTGCTCGCCGATCTCGCGGGCGGACCTGCGTACCGCGGCAGCGAACTCCCCGGCGGAGCGCGGTCCGCGCAGCCGCCGGAAGGCGAGGTTGGGAACTGCCCCTGTCGACACCATGGCTGGGCCCTCTCTGGTGCAAGCCGGGCGTCTGATTCCGGTGTCCGGCGGGGCAAGAACGTACCTGGTGTAACGGCTCGCACACACAGCGTTTGCCTACAAAACGGATATCTCACCCACGATCCGCCATGAACTGCCACCCTTTGCGGCGGTGCCGCACCGTAGCCCTTGACGTAGTCGACGCGTTGGTCCATGCGGAGACGGAGTCTTGCTCCGCCCGGCGATGAGAGGAGAGGTCCCTTGTTGCATCTCGGCACGGAGGCCGGCTCGCGGACGACTTCGGCGTCCCGAACGGCGACGACCAGTACTGCCACCACCCGTGCGGCGAAGGACGATCCCGGAACGACGGAGTGCGATCCCCCCGACACGGCCATCGGCGGCGGCAGCCCCTGTGATGTGGTGACCGTTCCGGCCCGCCAGGGGCTGGAGGCCGTGGACATCCTGCGCCGCGGCGCCGATCAGGAGGCTGTCGGCCCGGTCCTGCACGACGGCACCTGCGACACCCTCGGCTTCCTGGTGCCGCCGGGCACCGCCGAGGCCTGGGACGTACCGGGCAGTGCCTGTACGAAGACGAACGGCCGCGGGGTGCGCATCCCCGCCGAGCCGCCGGTCTCCGGCAGCGGCTGGCTGCTGCCGGACGCCGCCGACGCCCGGGTCACCGACCCGGCCGCGCTGCGCGCCGCACTCGACCAGGCGGCCCGGCTGATCGAGGCGGCCGACAACTGCCGCTGAGCCCATAATGGCCAGGTGGGCGGGTTTCCCCGCCGCTGCCGGTCCTGCACCGGCCCGGGCGATGAGCAGTGAGTAGGGACGAGCGTCAGTGGCACGTCGAGGTGCGTCGAGCGGTGGCGCGGGCGCCCGGAAACGAGCGGACCGCAAGGGCGACCGCAAGCCGGATACCCTCTCCGAGAAAGTCGACGGAGGTCTCGCCGAGCTGATCCCCGACCGGGAGCGGCCGCGCGCCTGGACGCTCACCCTCGACGGCGCCCCGCAGTCCCACGTCGACCTCGACGACCCCTCGCATCTCTCCTTCGCCTACCAGCGCCGGATCGGCCACATCACCGATCTGGCCGCCCCCGCAGGGCAGCCCCTGCACGTCGTGCACCTGGGCGGCGGCGCCTTCACCCTCGCCCGGTACGTCGCAGCGACCCGGCCGCGCTCCACCCAGCAGATCGTCGAGTTGGACGCAGCGCTCGTCCAACTGGTACGCCGGGAGCTGCCGTTGGACCCACAGGCCCGGATCAGGGTCCGCTCCACCGACGCCCGCGCCGGGCTCGGGAAGATCCCGGACGACTGGGCGGATCTCGTCATCGCCGATGTCTTCAGCGGAGCCCGTACGCCCGCCCACCTCACCAGCGCCGAGTTCCTCACCGACGTACGCCGGGTCCTGAAGCCCGCCGGGCAGTATGTGGCCAACCTCGCCGACGGTCCGCCGCTGGCCCATCTGCGCGGCCAGATCGCCACCGCCGCCACCGTCTTCCCCGAGCTGGCACTCGCCGCAGATCCGGCCGTGCTGCGCGGCCGCCGCTTCGGCAACGCGGTGCTGCTCGCCTCGGCGCTCCCGCTCAAGGTCGCCGAACTGACCCGCCGGGTCGCCACCGACCCGCACCCCGGACGCGTCGAACACGGCAAGGAGCTCGCCGACTTCACCGGCGGCGCGGCGGCGGTGAGCGACGCGGACGCCCGTCCGTCACCCGCGCCTCCGCCCTCCGCCTTCGAGTGAGCGGCCGGTGATCAGACGATCTCGACCATCGGCGGATGGTCGTTCCAGGTGCAGAAGACCGACACCGTCGTCCCGTCATCGGTGGTGAAGTTCACCCGGATCCAGGTCGTGTTCGTCCAGACCCGCATCGACCAGCCCGGATCCGGCGTGGCCGAGACGAGCTTCGCCCAGTCGGGGCCGAGCTCGAAGACGACCCGTCCGCCGTCCGTCGGGTAGCTCTTGACCGCGCCGGAGGGCTTGGGCGGGCGCGAGGACGCAGGGCCGCTCGACGGTTTCCGGGGCGGGGTCGCGGACGGCTTCGGATCGGTACGAGGGGTGCTGCTCGGCGTCGGTGCCGGCGACGACTGCGGGCGCCTCGTCGAGGACGACAACGCGTCCGCCCCGCTGTGGCTGTCACGGGCGCTCGCGGAGATGGGCATCGCGCGTGGCGGGTCGTACGCCGTCCCCGCCATCACCGTGTGCACACCCCACCACGACAGCGTGACCGCAGCGCCGGTGGCGAGCGACCACGCGAGCGCGTGTACGAGTCCTCGTTGCATCCGGAACATCCTGCACCACAGGGCCCCGTGCTGTCCCCGTACCCCCACGGACAGGACCGCGGGCCGGTCGATGGCGTACGGTGCCGCCCATGCCAAGTGTGCTCGTGGTCGAGGACGACCAGTTCGTACGTTCCGCCCTCATCCGGCACCTGACCGAGGCCTCCCATACGGTACGGAGCGTGGGTACCGCGCTGGAAGCGCTGCGCGAAGTCGCCCACTTCCGATTCGATGTGGTCATCCTCGATCTCGGTCTGCCCGACCTCGACGGATCCGAGGCGCTGAAGATGCTTCGCGGCATCACCGACGTACCCGTGATCATCGCGACGGCGCGGGACGACGAGAGCGAAATCGTCCGGCTGCTGAACGACGGCGCCGACGACTACCTGATCAAGCCGTTCTCGGTGGAACACCTGTCGGCGCGGATGGCCGCCGTGCTGCGCCGTTCGCGCGCCGCCGGGGGTGGGGCGCCGCCGCCGAGCGTCATCCGGGTCGGCGGACTCTCCATCGATCCGCTGCGCCGCCAGGCCGAACTGGACGGCACCGCGCTCGACCTCACCCGCCGCGAGTTCGATCTGCTGACCTTTCTCGCCGGGCGCCCCGGGGTCGTCGTCCCGCGCAAGGAACTCCTGGCCGAGGTCTGGCAGCAGTCGTACGGCGACGACCAGACCATCGACGTCCATCTTTCCTGGCTGCGGCGGAAGCTGGGTGAGACGGCGGCCAGGCCGCGCTATCTGCACACCCTGCGCGGCGTCGGAGTGAAACTCCAGCCGCCCGCGGTGCAATCGCCCGACCCGGAGCGGCCCGTATGAGATGGGCCCTGGTCAAGGTCTGCCTGGCCGTCACCGCGATGGTCGTCATCGCCTTCGCCGTACCGCTCGGCCTCGTCATCAAGGAGATGGCCCGCGACCGGGCCCTCTCCGACGCCGAGCGGCAGGCCGCCACGATCGGTCCGACCCTGTCCATCACCACCGACCGCGCCGAACTGGAGACGGCCGTCCTCACCACCGAGCCGGGGGGCGAGGGCCGGATGGCCGTCCACGTCCCCGCCTCCGAGGAGTCGGACAGCCGGCCGGTGGAGATCGGCACCCGGCGCGCCACCCGCAAGGACGTGGAGACCGTACGCACCTCGGGGCGCGCCTCGATCAGCGAGGTCACCGGCGGTTCCGCACTGCTCCAGCCGACCGCGCTGGGGTCCGGGGGCACCGCCGTCGTCGAGGTGTTCGTACCTGAGGGCGAGGAGTCCAACGGGGTCACCACCGCCTGGCTGATGCTGGCGGGCGTCGGCATCGCGCTGATCGTCGGCTCGGTCGCGGTCGCCGACCGGCTCGGCGTACGGATGGTGAAGCCCGCCCAGCGGCTCGCGGGTGCCGCCCACGACCTGGGGGAGGGCAGGCTGGGGACCAGGGTCCGTGAGGAGGGGCCGACCGAACTGCGGTCCGCCGCCGTCGCGTTCAACTCCATGGCCGACCAGGTCGTCCAGCTCCTCGCCAACGAACGGGAATTGGCCGCCGACCTCTCGCACCGGCTGCGCACCCCGCTCACCGTCCTGCGCCTCAACGCCGCCTCGCTCGGCGAGGGCCCGGCCGCCGAGCAGACCCGGGCCGCCGTCGAGCAGCTGGAGCACGAGGTCGACACGATCATCCGCACCGCCCGCGAACAGCGTCCGCAGACGCAGGGACTGAACAGTGGGCCCGGGGCCGGCTGCGATGCCTCCGAGGTGATCCGCGAACGGATGGACTTCTGGTCGGCGCTCGCCGAGGACGAGGGGCGCGAGGTGCGCCTCGCGGGAGTGGACCGTACGGTACGCATCCCCGTCGCCCGGCCCGAACTCGTCGCCGCACTCGACGCGTTGCTCGGCAACGTCTTCCGGCACACCGCGGAGGGCACCGCCTTCGCCGTCGACGTGCACCACAGCGGCGACGCCGTGATCGTGCTGGTCTCGGACGCGGGCGGCGGCATAGCGGACCCCAAGGCGGCGCTGGCGCGCGGCGGAAGCGGTGGGGGAAGGGCGCGGGCCTCGGTGGGCTCGACCGGGCTCGGGCTCGACATCGTCCGCCGCGTCGCGGAGTCCACCGGCGGCGATGTGCGGATCGGGCGGTCGGTGCTCGGCGGCACGGAGGTCCGCATCTGGATCTGGCTCGACGGGCGTCGGCCCGGGCAGGGCGGGCGCCGCCACCGGGTGGGCCGGCAGCGCCGCCGCCTTCGGTCCGCGGGCCGGTCCTAGACCGACCGGCAAACGGGGGGCGGCGTCGCGGGGCTGGGCACGCATTCCCCCAAGGCCTTATGGCCAGGGGGACCCCCTCCCGCGTTGTCGTCAGTCTTCCCCAAGCTCTCGGCTTCGCTCGAGCAGGGGAGAGCTCATTCGCTCCGCGTTGACTCCCCCCTCCGCCTTGCAGCTGCACGCACCCAGCCCCGCTCCTTCTTCCACCCGCCATTTGCCGGTCGGTCTTAACCAGCACCGATGCGTCCCTTAAGTGAACCCTAAGAACATCAACTCATGCCCGGTACAGCCCATTTGCCGGTTTCGGGGCCGCTAGCGTGCTCCCGCACCCACACCCCGTAAGACAGAGGCAGGCACGCAATGGGCACCAGTACGCACCGGCGCACGGCGAGCACCAGGACCAAGGCGATCGGCGCCGTTGTCGCCGCGGCAGTGATCGGCTCCGCGGTCTTCGCCCTCACGGGCACGGCACAGGCCGCTTCGGTAGGCGCCGCGTACACCAGGACCAGCGGCTGGACGGGCGGCTACACCGGGCAGTACGTCGTCACCAACGACACCGACAAGGTTCAGACGGACTGGACACTCGAATTCGACCTGCCCGCGGGCACGAGGATCAGCTCCCTCTGGAACGGCGAACACACCGTCAGCGGCAAGCACATCACAGTGAAGCCCGCCGGCTGGAACAAGGAGCTGGCGCCCGGCAAGTCGGCCACCGTCGGCTTCGTCACCACCTCGGACGGCACGGCTGCGGACCCGACCGGCTGCCTGATCAACGACGCCAAGTGCTCCGTCGACACCGGAGCGACGCCGGAGCCCAGCGGACGCCCGACCGAGACCGCGACCCCGACTCCCACGGCGACCCCCACGGCCAAGCCCACGCAGACCGCCACGGCGACCCCCACCACCCCCACCCCCACGCCCACACCCACCGCGACCGAGGGCGGCGGCGGTACGGCGGGCGGCGCCGGCTTCGCCCCGTACGTCGACACCTCCCTCTACCCGGCGTACGACCTGGTCGACACCGCCACCAAGACCGGGGTGAAGGAGTTCAACCTCGCCTTCATCACCTCCGGCGGCAGCTGCACCCCGCTCTGGGGCGGCGTCACCGCCCTCGGCGACGACCACGTCGCTTCCCAGATCGGCGCACTACGCGCCAAGGGCGGCGACGTCCGGGTCTCCTTCGGCGGCGCGGCAGGCTCCGAACTGGCGCTCAACTGCACCTCCGCCGCCGACCTCGCCGGCGCCTACGGCAAGGTCATAGACACGTACAAGCTCACCAAGGTCGACTTCGACATCGAAGGCGGCGCGCTGCCCGACACGGCGGCCAACTCCCGCCGTGCCCAGGCGATCGCACAGCTCCAGAAGTCCCACCCGGGCCTCGATGTGTCCTTCACCCTGCCGGTCATGCCCGAGGGCCTCACCCAGCCGGGCGTGGACCTGATCGCCGACGCGAAGAAGAACGGCGTCGAGGTCGGCGCGGTCAACATCATGGCGATGGACTACGGCGCCTCGTACAGCGGCGACATGGGCTCGTACGCGATCCAGGCGGCGACCGCGACGCAGGCCCAGATCAAGGGCGTGCTCGGGCTGTCGGACGCGGCGGCGTGGAAGGCCGTGGCCGTCACCCCGATGATCGGTGTGAACGACGTCAGCACCGAGATCTTCAAGGTCGAGGACGCCACGCAGCTGGTGAACTTCGCCCAGGAGAAGGGGCTGGGCTGGCTGGCGATGTGGTCGGGCACGCGGGACAAGGCGTGCGCGGGCGGGGCGAAGCCGTCGGCGGATGCGTCGTGCAGCTCGATCGTGCAGGAGCCGCTCGCCTTCACGAAGGCGTTCGGCGCGTACAAGTAGCTCTCTCCACCGCAGACCGCCACCCCCTGCGCGCACCCCGGCCGGCCCCACACCCCCCACATCCGGCCGGGGTGCGCCCCCTTTTCTTCTGCGAACGGTTCCGTCCTCGGTGGCCGAAGGCCGCGCAACCCGTCCCGCCCCCTCCCTCCCGGGGGCCTGACAGGTCGCCTCGTACAGTCCCCGCAGGCCCCTTCGGTGCGGCCTCCTGGCTGCTGGCGTCGTTCGCGGCCTGCACTGTGCGGGAGAAGAACCGGAGACCACGCTGACCCGGCTGCGCATGCGCAGAACCCACTTCGGCGACCGCCGGGCCACACCGGGCCGCTTCACGTCGGCCGCACGGTTCGGAGGAAGAACGCGGATGCGGCCCAACGTGCCCCCTGGCTCCGCACCCTGTTCACCTTCCGGTGGGCGGACGAGCAGAATCCGACCGTGGTCGGACCGGCCCGATGGTGCACGCAAAAACAGCGCGCCCGGTCTGCTCCCGCCGGATCCCCGCGCGGTGCCTCGCCCCAGCACCTCGCCGGCCTGGGCGTATTCACGAGCGCGCGCCGTCCATGGGCGGCGCGCGAACGCTTAGGCAAGGCTTCGGCCGGACACGGTCACGTGACTTGCAGGACACACTCGGGCAACGGAACCGTCTTCAACTCTTGACACCCACCCCCTTGAGGCAGCAACCTTCCGGCATCGGCGCATGGGAGCGCTCCCACATCGCACGGGAAATTCTCGTGCGGACGGCACTGCCCGTGTCTTCCCCCCTGCACCATCTGGCACTTGCACTCACCTGCGCGTATGGCGCGCAGCCAGAACGCCAGTCCCACCCTGGAACAAGGAGTAGTGGAATGCGTATCACCCGCACCGTCGCCGGCCGGCGTCGCAGAGCCGCGTTGGTGGCCACCACGGGCCTGACGGCCACCGCCCTGTTGCTGACCGGATGCAGTGACTCGGACTCATCCAGCGGGAGCTCCGACGCCAACGGGAAGATCACGTTGACCGTCGCCGACTTCGGGCAGTTCGGCTACAAGGAATCCGGTCTCTTCGCCAAGTACCACGAGCTCCACCCGAACATCACGGTCAAGGAGGACGCCACCGCCGACGAGAAGGTCTACTACCCCAAGCTGCTCCAGCAGCTGAACTCGGGCAGCGGGCTGGCGGACGTCCAGGGCATCGAGGTCGGCCGGATCAAGGAGATCGTCGACACCAAGGCGGACCAGTTCGCCGACCTCAGCAAGGTGATCAACGTCGACGACTGGGTGTCCTGGAAGGAGAAGCAGGCCACCACGCCCGACGGAAAGGTGATCGGCGCCGGTACCGACATCGGACCGATGTCGCTCTGCTACAACACCGAACTCTTCAAGAAGGCCGGTCTGCCGACCGATCGCGAGGAGGTCGCCGCGAAGGTCGCCGGGGGCTGGGAGGACTACCTCAAGCTCGGTGAGGAGTACAAGCAGAAGGCGCCCGCAGGGACCTACTTCATGGACTCCGCCAGCGCCATGTTCAACGCCGTGGTCAGTTCGAACGCCCAGCAGTACTACGACGCGAGCGGCAAGGCGATCTACAAGGACAGCCCCAGCGTGAAGCAGGGCTGGAACCTGGCGGCCGAGGCGGCGGACAAGAAGCTGACCCAGGGCCTCGCCCAGTTCAACGACCCGTGGACGGCCGCCCTGCGCAAGGGAACCATCGCCACCGTGGCCTGCCCCGCCTGGATGGCCGGTCAGATCTCGATCAACGCCGGTGACGCCAACAAGGGCAAGTGGAACATCACCACCGCGCCCGGCTCGACGGCTGCCAACTGGGGCGGCTCGTTCCTCGGCGTGCCCAAGTCGGGCAAGAACGTCGACGAGGCCACCAAGCTCGTCAAGTGGCTGACCGCCCCCGAGCAGCAGGCCGCCGTCTTCAAGGCGATCGGCAGCTTCCCGTCCAACAAGGGCGCGTACGAACTGCCCGACGTGAAGAACGCCAAGCTTCCGTACTTCAACGACGCGCCGATCGGCCAGATCTACGCCGACGAGGCCAAGTCCATCCCCGAGACCGTTCTCGGCCCGAAGGACGGCATCATCAAGGACACCATCTCCACCCAGATCAACAACATGGAGCAGCGCGGCACCAGCCCCGACGACGCGTGGAAGGCAGCGACGGAGTCGATCGACAAGGCGATCGGCTGACGGTCGCAGCAGCGGGCGGCCCCCCGGCCGCCCGCACCTGCGTGTCCCCACCCCGAGGGGCGCCGGGGCCGCGCACAGCCCGTCTCCCGATGGGCGGGCACGGGGCGGCCGGGTATCTCCCCGGCCGCCCCGTGCAAGCCCACCGCACGCGCCTTCGGCCCATCCAGCCCCGTACCCGGGTAACCAGCAATCCAGGGAAGGACTCCCGCCCGTGGCCACCTCGACTCCCACCCGGGACGCATACGCCCCGCCACCCCGCGGTTCCCAGCAGACACCGGCGAACGCCCGCCGACAGACGTGGCGGAGCCGGCTCTGGCGGTTCGACGACAAGACGTCGCCGTACGCCTACATAGCCCCGTTCTTCCTCGTCTTCGGTGCTTTCGGGCTCTATCCGCTGCTCTACACCGGCTGGATCGCCCTGCACCGGGTGGAGATGACCGGACTGAACCAGATGGAATGGGTCGGCTGGGACAACTTCGACAGGATCCTGCACGACTCGGAGTTCTGGACGGCCGTCAGCAACACCTTCCTGATCGGCGTCATGTCGACGGTCCCGCAGCTGCTCGTCGCGCTGGGCCTGGCCCATCTGCTGAACTACAAGCTCCGCGCCAGCACTTTCTGGCGGACGGTCGTCCTCACCCCGTACGCCACCTCGGTGGCCTCCGCGGCCCTCGTCTTCGCCCTGGTCTTCCGGGCCGACGGAGGTCTGCTGAACTGGGCGCTGCACTTCGTCGGCCTCGGTGACACCAACTGGGTCAACGGGCACTGGACGTCCAAGATCGCCATCTCGGTCATCGTGATCTGGCGCTGGACCGGCTACAACACCCTGATCTACCTGGCCGCGATGCAGGCGGTACCGACCGATCTGTACGAGGCGGCCTCGCTCGACGGAGCCTCGCGCTGGCAGCAGTTCCGCAAGGTGACCATTCCCTCGCTGCGGCCCACGATCCTCTTCACGATCGTCATCTCGACCATCGGTTCCATGCAGCTGTTCGGCGAGCCCCTGCTGCTGGAGGGCGGCACCCTCGGCGCGACCGGGGGCAACGAGAATCAGTACGAGACCCTCAGCGTCTACCTCTACAACTACGGCTGGAACCTGGGGCATCTCGGTCCGGCCGCCGCAGTGGCCTGGGCGATGCTCGCCCTCCTGCTGATCATCGCCGCGGTCAACTGGCTCGTCGGCCGCTTCGTACGCAAGTCCGCGGTCTGACCGGGAGCGATATCCATGACCATGACCAGCCCCACCAAAGTCCCGGAGCTCGGCCTCCCGGCACGTTCCGCAGACCGCCTCCCGAAGCGCCCGAGCCGCTTCAAGCCCGGCGCCGGCAAGCAGCTGCAGGGCGGTCCGTTCGCCTACGTCGTGCTGGCCGTCGTCGGCATCGGCTCGCTGCTGCCGCTGTACTGGACCCTGGTGGCCGCGTCCCACACCCAGGACGAAGTACTGGCCTCCACCCCGCCGTTCCTGCCGGGCGGCCGGCTGCTGCACAACCTCGACGCCGCCTGGAGCCAGGCCCATCTGGGCAAGGCGATCGTCAACAGCATCATCGTCTCCAGCTGCATCACGGCGGCGACGCTCTTCTTCTGCACCCTGGCCGGATACGCCTTCGCCAAGATGCGGTTCCGGGGCCGCGGCGCGCTGATGACCGGAGTCATCGCCACCCTGACCATCCCGCCGCAGCTCAGCGTCGTCCCGCTGTTCATGATGATGTCCGACATCGGCTGGGGCGGGAAACTCGAGTCGGTGATCTTCCCGACCCTGGTCAGCGCGTTCGGCGTGTTCTTCATGCGCCAGTACCTGAGCGAGGCGCTTCCGTACGAGCTGATCGAGGCCGCCAAGATCGACGGTGCGAACAACTTCCGCATCGTGCGGAGCGTGGTGCTTCCGGTGGCCCGCCCCGCGATGATGGTGCTCGGGATGCTCACCTTCGTACAGGCGTGGAACGACTTCTTCTGGCCCTATCTGGCCCTGAACCAGCAGAACCCGACGCTCCAGGTGGCCCTCGGCCAGCTGAGCGCCTCCTACACCCCCGACCAGAGCATCGTCATGGCCGGTGCGCTGATCAGTACGCTGCCGCTGCTCGTGGTGTTCGTGATCTTCGGCAAGCAGATCGTCGGAGGGATCATGTCCGGCGCCGTCAAGGGCTGACCCGACGGCACCCGGTCCCCCGGGTGATGCTCCGTCACCCGCCGCCTTCCGTACCGGACGTCCCGTACGGCCTGCCCCCGACCGCAGGCCGTACGGGCCCGGAGCCCCACCCCGTACCTCCTCTCCCTCCCCCTGCCTCTGTTCCGTCCACACATGGGAGCGCTCCCGCATGACTGCCGTACGACCTGACATCACCCCGAAGCCGGCATCCGAGGCAACGAACTCGCCGACGCTCTTCCCGACCGGCTTCGTCTGGGGGGCGGCCACGGCCGCCTACCAGGTCGAAGGCGCGGCTGCCGAGGGCGGCCGCACCCCTTCCATCTGGGACACCTTCAGCCACACCCCCGGCAAGGTTCTGGCCGGTGACACCGGCGACGTCGCCGCCGACCACTACCACCGTTACCGGGACGACGTGGCGCTGATGAAGGAGCTGGGGCTGAAGGCCTACCGCTTCTCCGTCTCCTGGTCCCGGGTGCAGCCCACCGGCCGCGGCCCCGCCGTCGAACGCGGCCTGGACTTCTACCGCAAGCTCGTCGACGAGCTCCTCGAAGCGGGCATCACCCCCGTCGCCACCCTCTACCACTGGGACCTTCCCCAGGAGTTGGAGGACGCGGGCGGCTGGCCCGAGCGGGCCACCGCCGAGCGGTTCGCCGACTACACCGCCATCATGGCCCGCGCCCTCGGCGACCGGGTCCCCGTGTGGACCACCTTCAACGAGCCGTGGTGCTCGGCCTTCCTCGGCTACGGCTCCGGCGTGCACGCCCCCGGCCGCACCGAACCGGCGGCCACCCTGCGCGCGGCACACCATCTCAACCTCGCCCATGGGCGGGCGATCGAGGTACTGCGCGGTCGACTCCCCGCTGGAGCGCAGACCTCGGTCACCCTCAATCTGCACCAGGTCCGCCCGCTGACCGATAGCGCCGCCGACGTGGACGCCGCCCGTCGGATCGACGCCGTCGGTAACCGGATCTTCACGGGCCCGATGCTGCGCGGCGCGTACCCCGAGGACCTGATCGCCGACACCTCGCACGTGGTGGACTGGTCGAAGCTGGTCCACGACGGCGACCTGGCCGCCATCTCCCGCCCCGTCGATGTGCTGGGGGTGAACTACTACACGCCCACGATCGTCTCGATGCCGGAAGAGGGCAGTGGTGACTCCCGCGACGACGGACACGGCAACAGCGACCACTCCCCGTGGACCGGCTCCGAGCAGGTCGCCTTCCACCTCTCCGAGGGCAAGAAGCGCACCGCGATGAACTGGGCGATCGACCCCGACGGGCTGTACGAGCTGCTCATGGACGTCACCCACGACCACCCGGGCCTGCCCCTGATGGTCACCGAGAACGGCGCGGCCTTCGACGACCAGGTCTCGCCCGACGGTCGGGTCGACGACCCGGAGCGGATCGAGTACCTGCGCGGCCACCTCGACGCCGTCCAGCGGGCCGTCGCCGACGGCGCGGATGTCCGCGGCTACTTCCTGTGGTCGCTGATGGACAACTTCGAGTGGGGGTACGGATACTCCAAGCGCTTCGGCGCGGTCTACGTCGACTACGCATCCCAGCGCCGCATCCCCAAGGCGAGCGCCCACTGGTACGCCGATGTGATCCGCCGTCACGCACTTCCCCCGGCCCCCGAACTCCCCTGACTTCCCTGAGGGCTGTCCCGTGGGCGGACGCACGCGACGGACGACGGAGACCCGGCCCCGTGCCGGGTCTCCGTCGTTTCCGCAGCTCCCGTAGTTCCGGCCGGCTGCCGGATACGCATCGGCAGATCCGGTACCCCATGCGCACCTGCACCTGGCGCTGCAATCCCGTAGGGTGGGAGCGCTCCCATAGTTGGGGCCCGGCAGGCCTTCCGAGGTCGGACAGGTGTCACGGGGTCCAACAGGTGGACTTGGTTTGGTTATCTGACTATGAGAAGTTGACCGCGAACGGGAGGCAGCCATGGCGGCAGCGCGAGTACGGAGCGGCGGGCGGCCCACGCTCGAAGAGGTCGCGGCACGGGCCGGAGTCGGGCGTGGCACGGCCTCACGGGTCATCAACGGCTCGCCGCGGGTCAGCGAACACACCCGTGAGGCGGTCGAAGCTGCCGTCGCCGAGCTGGGATACGTACCCAACCGCGCGGCCCGCGCACTCGCCGGAAACCGCACGGACGCCATCGCCCTCGTCGTGCCCGAGCCCGAGACGCGGTTCTTCGCCGAGCCGTACTTCTCGGACATCGTCCGCGGGGTCGGCGCGGCCCTCGCCGACACCGAGATGCAGCTGCTGCTCACGCTCGTCGGCAACGACCGCGAGCGGAAGCGGCTGGCCCAGTATCTGACCGCGCACCGTGTCGACGGCGTGCTGCTGGTCTCCGTGCACGCCGACGACCCGCTGCCGGACCTGCTGGAACAGCTCGGCATGCCGGCCGTGATGAGCGGCCGCAGATCCGCCTCCGAGAGGCTCGCCGCGGTCGACTCCGACAACTTCGAGGGTGCCCGCGGCGCCGTCGACCATCTGATCTCCCGCGGTCGCCGTTCCATCGCCACGATCACCGGGCGCCTCGATGTGTACGGCGCGCAGCGCCGCCTCGACGGCTACCGCAAGGCGGTGGCGGCGGCCGGTCTCGGCCCGGACGAGCAGCTGATCGCCCCCGCCGACTTCACCGAGGAGGGCGGCGCCCGTGCCATGCGGGAGCTGCTGGCCCGCCGCCCCGATGTGGACGCGGTCTTCGCCGCCTCCGACGTGATGGCAGCGGGCGCCCGTCAGGTGCTCCGCGAGGCGGGCCGGCGCATCCCGGACGATGTGGCGCTGATCGGCTTCGACGACTCGGCCGTGGCCCGTCACATGGACCCGGCGCTCACCAGCGTGCGCCAGCCGATCGAGGAGATGGGCCGGGTGATGACGCGGGTGCTGCTCCAGGAGATCGCGGGCGAGAACGAGGAGCGCCCGCAGATCGTGCTCCCGACGGAACTCGTCGTCCGCGACTCGTCCTGACGGACGCCCGGGCCGGAGGCAGGGGTGACGACCGTCACACAGGGGCCTGGTGAGGGAGGCTCAGTCGCACGAGAAGGGCCCCGGTCCGAAGACCGGGGCCCTTCCCTTCAGGGTGAGTAACGGGACTCGAACCCGCGACATCCTGGACCACAACCAGGTGCTCTACCATCTGAGCTATACCCACCATGTCCGGTCTTTTTCTGACCGGCCGAGAAAAAGTGTACAGGGTCCGAGAGGGTGCTCGCGCCCTTGTTGTTCAGCCGCTGATCCCGGGCCTTGAAACGCTCGTGACCAGCGGCTTCCCAAGGTCCTAAGCCGACTGCTGCGTCAGGCGTGTCGCAACGGCCTTCGCCTGCTCGGAGTCCGGCCCGGGCTGCGGTACGAAGACCGCTTCCCGGTAGTACCGCAGCTCCGTGATGGAGTCACGGATGTCCGCGAGCGCCCGGTGGTTGCCGTTCTTCTCCGGGCTGTTGAAGTACGCCTTCGGGAACCAGCGGCGGGCCAGCTCCTTGATCGAGGACACATCGACGATCCGGTAGTGGAGGTAGCCCTCCAGAGCCGCCATGTCGCGGGCCAGGAAGCCACGGTCGGTACCCACCGAGTTTCCGCAGAGCGGGGCCTTGCCCGGCTCCTTCACGTGCTCGCGCACGTAGGCCAGCACCTGGGCCTCGGCGTCGGCCAGGGTGGTGCCGCCGGCCAGCTCGTCGAGGAGGCCCGAGGCGGTGTGCATCTGCCGCACCACCTCGGGCATCGTCTCCAGGGCCCTGTCCGGCGGGCGGATCACGATGTCCACCCCTTCGCCGAGCACGTTCAACTCCGAGTCGGTGACCAGTGCGGCCACCTCGATGAGTGCGTCTTCCGTCAACGAGAGCCCGGTCATCTCGCAGTCGATCCACACCATGCGATCGTTCATACGCCCCACCCTACGGGGCGCTGCGCTGCCCCGGCAGGGTCGGGCGTCCCGTGGCGTACGCATCGGACCCCGGCTTCCCGTGCTCCGGCTGACCCGCACCGACCGCCGTGGAGGCCGCGCCCGCGGCACCCGACGGGGCCCCCGTCGCACCGGGCCTCCGGCCCGCGGACGTGCCCTGTGCGGGCACGACCGTCTCGATCGCGGTCGCCACCGGGTCCAGCGCCCCGGCCTGCGGACGGCGGGCCCGGTAGGCGGCCCGGTACGCGGCGGGGGAGGAGCCCAGCTGGCGCCGGAAGTGTCCGCGCAGCGCGACCGGCGAGCGGAAGCCGCAGCGGCCCGCGACCTCGTCGACCGAGTAGTCGGACGTCTCCAGCAGCCGCTGCGCCTGCAGCACCCGCTGGGTGATCAGCCACTGGAGCGGTGCGCTGCCGGTGAGCGAACGGAACCTCCGGTCGAAGGTCCGCCTGCTCATGTAGGCGCGCCCGGCCAGCGTCTCCACGTCGAACTGCTCGTGCAGATGCTCCAGCGCCCAGGCCACGACCTCGGCGAGCGGGTCGGAGCCGATCTCCTCAGGTAAAGACCTGTCGAGGTAGCGCTCCTGACCGCCACTGCGCCGCGGCGGGACCACGAGCCGGCGGGCCAGCGCACCGGCGGCCTCCGTGCCGTGGTCCGTGCGGACTATGTGCAGACAGAGGTCGATGCCGGCCGCCGTCCCGGCGGAGGTGAGCACATCGCCGTCGTCGACGAACAGCTCACGTGGATCGACATGGACCGACGGATAGCGCTTGGCCAGCGTCGGTGCGTACATCCAGTGCGTGGTGGCCGGGCGGCCGTCCAGCAGGCCGGCGGCAGCGAGCACGAACGCCCCGGTGCACAGTCCGACGATGCGGGCCCCTTCCTCGTGGGCACGGCGCAGCGCGTCCAGCGCCTCGGCGGGCGGCGGAGAGGTGATCGAACGCCAGGCGGGCACCACGACGGTGCCTGCCCTGCTGATCGCCTCCAGCCCGTAGGGCGTGGTGAGTTCGAGTCCCCCCGTGGTCCGCAGCGGTCCCTCTTCCCCGCCGCAGACGAGCAGCCGGTAGCGCGGAACTCCCGCGTCCTGGCGGTCGATTCCGAACACGGAGAGCGGGATGGAGCTCTCGAAGATGGGGCCGCCGCTGAACAGCAGCACGGCGACGACTTCCCGACGTCGTCGTCCGCTGAGCTTCCGTACAGCCTCCGTTGCGGCGGCGGAGTCCTGGCTCATGACGCTAAGCCCCCCTCGGTGTTCGCGTCTCCCTGGTCCTTACGGGCCTGTCGCTCCTGCACATTTCCCCTCGGTCTTGCGCGAGTCCCCAGTCTTCGGCACCCAAGATCGAATCTACTGTGTCCCGCGGTGCCGGCGTGACAAGTTGACCAACCAGCACTATGTCGACAAGGCAACTTGGCGGGAAGCATTCGATCACGAAGCGTTTCACTCGGAAGCCGCGCAGGGAAGTGCGCCTCGCATTCGTGGCCCGTCCCCGTCGGGGGGAAGCGTACCGCCTGGTCTCTTCTTGCCTGGTGGCAAGGGGGTTGATCGGCCAATTCCCCAAGGAATGGGCAGGGGTGAGAAGTTGGCTGAAAATATATGGTTGCGTAAGCCTGAATCCGTCGTTTGACCGGCGCACAACCCTGGCGATGAGACTGCGCCCGTACGCCCCCGTGGCCGGGTGGGCGGGGCGGGGTCCGGCAGGCCGCGAGGGGGACGGCAGGACCCTGGCGGATGGCGGTGTCCCGTCGGCGGGTGTACCGGCGGGCGGGGCGGCGGATGTGCCGAACGCCACGCGGGCGACCGGGGCCGGTGAACAGCTGAACACCGCCGCGGCCGTCGCTTCCCGGCACCGCGCCCCCGGGTGCTGCTCTTCGGTGCGGAGCGTGCGGCCCCGTAACTCTGCGGCGCCGGCGTGTGGTCGGCGGCACCCGCTTGCCCGCTGGTCACCGAGTGGGGTCTCCTGCTCACGCAAGCTCGATGTACTACGCAACCGGCATTGCCATCCGGGGCCGCCTCGGGCATGCTCCCTGGAACGTCGCACGCGCTTTGCGGGGGTCTGGGCAGTGGAGGAGTGGCGCCGTACCCTTGGGGGTAAGGGATTGGGAAGATGATTCCCGGACACCGCATCACCGCCCGCTGATACGCCTTCCCCCAAGCCGCTCACTCCTCACGAGGACTCTCTTCGCCGAGACACCGATGGCCGGTCACGAAATCCCCGAACCCGCGGACCGCAAGCAGGTAGCCGACCCTCAGTCGGACCAGCAGGCGGTCGAAGAAACACGCCATTCCTGCGATCCCGCCTTCCGGCATGGGGTCGTGGTCGGCTTCGACGGCTCCACGTCCAGTGAGAGAGCCCTCGCCTATGCCATCGGGATGGCCCGGAGATCAGGTTCCGGTCTGATCATCGTCCATGTCGCCAACCGGCTGCCGACCACGGTCTGGGCGGGCTGTGAGCCGCCCGTCTTCGTC
Source organism: Streptomyces sp. NPDC051664 (assembly GCF_044453545.1). Classification (NCBI taxonomy): domain Bacteria; kingdom Bacillati; phylum Actinomycetota; class Actinomycetes; order Kitasatosporales; family Streptomycetaceae; genus Streptomyces; species Streptomyces sp. NPDC051664. The sequence goes on from NZ_JBITCU010000008.1 coordinate 262,873, forward strand.
GATGTGCCCGACCACCGCACCGAGGTCCTCGGGCTGGAGCTCGCCTGTGCGGACTACCTCTCCGAGGTGCCGTGGGTGCTCGTCGAGCGGGGTGGCGACATCTGCCACGAGCTGGAGGACGTGGGCCGGGAGTACTCGGCCGACGCGATCGTCGTCGGGTCCACGCACGGCATCGTCGGCCGGATCTTCGGCTCGGTGGCGGGGCGGCTGGCGCGGCGCGCGCAGCGCCCGGTCGTGGTCATTCCCTAGCGCGGACCCTCGGCGCCCCCTCGCCGCTCCCTCATTCTCCGACGTGGCGTCAACTCGCTGTCGGAAACAGGCAATCTACTCGCGCGTAGAGGTGGATTGTGCGCTTGTGAAGGGTACATAAGCGTCACTGGAAACAGCACCACTGCCTTTGAAGGGAGCCCGCCGTGGACAATGACGTCTCTGCGGGGAACAGCAGCACCTCCACCCTCGGCCATCTCGCCCTGGGACTCACCCTGTTGGCGTTCGGTATCGGTCACACCGGGGTCATCGACGGTGTGACGGCGGCCGACGCCGTCTCGCTCGCGCTGTATGTCGGCGGTATAGCCCTGTTCGTCGCCGGACTGCTGGAGTTCCGCGCCGGCAGCGGTTTCACCGGCACGGCCTTCGTCGGACTCGGCGCCTTCTGGTTCACCTGGGGCACCGGTGCCGATGCCCAGGTCTCCAGTCATGCGGCGGGCCTGTTCCTGCTGCTCTGGGCGTTGTTCGCACTCAGCCTGGCCCTCGGGTCGGCCGGTGGCGGTCTGCTCGCCCAGGGGACGTACGGACTGCTCTTCCTGGGGCTTCTGCTCCTGGGCGTCGGGCAGTTCGCCGACAGTGACGGGCTCGGCAAGGTCGGCGGCTGGCTCGCCGCGGTGGCCGGTCTCGCCGCCTGGTACGGGGCGACGGCGGCACTGGCCAAGTGGCCGACGGTGCTCCCGAAGCGCGCTGCCGGCCGAGGTGTGACGGCCACCGGCTGAGGCAGCCATCGGCCGGTGCGACCCGGCCGACGCGAGAGAGCGACCCCGCACCCGTGGTGGCGTGGTGCGGGGCCGCTCTCTGTCCGGCGCACTGCCGCGCGTACTACTCGACCGTGACGGACTTCGCGAGGTTCCGCGGCTTGTCGATGTCGCGGCCCATGGCCAGCGCCGTGTGGTACGCGAAGAGCTGGAGCGGGATACCCATCAGGATCGGGTCCAGCTCGTTCTCGTTCTTCGGCACGACGATGGTGTGGTCGGCCTTCTCCTGCACCTGGTGGGCGACCGCGAGGATCCGGCCGCTCCGGGCCTTGATCTCCTCCATCGCGGCGCGGTTCTTCTCCAGCAGCTCGTCGTCCGGCACGATCGCGACCGTCGGCATCGCGGGCTCGATCAGGGCCAGCGGACCGTGCTTCAGCTCGGACGCCGGGTAGGCCTCGGCGTGGATGTACGAGACCTCCTTGAGCTTCAGCGAGGCCTCACGGGCGACGGGGTAGCCGCGCACCCGGCCGATGAACATCATCGACTTGGCGTCCGCGTACTCCGCGGCCAGCTTCTTGATCTCGTCCTCGTTCTCGAGGATCTCGGTGATCTGGGCGGGCAGCTTGCGCAGCCCCTCGATGATCCGCTTGCCGTCGGCGACCGACAGGTCGCGGATCCGGCCGAGGTGCAGGGCGAGCAGCGCGAACGCGACCACCGTATTGGTGAAGCACTTGGTGGAGACGACGCAGACCTCGGGGCCCGCGTGGACGTACGTACCGCCGTCGGCCTCCCGGGCGATCGCCGAGCCGACCACGTTGACCACGCCGAGGACGCGGGCGCCCTTGCGCTTGAGCTCCTGGACGGCGGCCAGTACGTCGTAGGTCTCACCGGACTGGGAGACCGCGACGTACAGGGTGTCGGGGTCGACGACCGGGTTGCGGTAGCGGAACTCGGAGGCGGGTTCGGCGTCCGCGGGGATACGGGCCAGCTCCTCGATCAGCTGGGCGCCGATCTGGCCCGCGTGGTACGAGGTGCCGCAGCCCAGGATCTTGATCCGGCGGACCCCGCGCGCCTCGCGGGCGTCCAGGTTGAGACCGCCCAGGTGGACGGTGGAGAACCGGTCGTCGATCCGGCCGCGCAGCACCCGGTCGACGGCGTCGGCCTGCTCGGAGATCTCCTTGTGCATGTACGTGTCGTGGCCGCCCATGTCGTACGACTCGGCCTCCCACTCCACGGTGGTCGGCGTGGCCGTCGTGCTGGAGCCCTCGGTGGTGTACGTACGGAAGTCGTCGGCCTTGAGGGTGGCCATCTCGCCGTCGTCGAGGGTGACGACCTGGCGGGTGTGGGCGACCAGCGCGGCGACGTCGGAGGCGACGAACATCTCCTTCTCGCCGATGCCGAGGACGACCGGGGAGCCGTTGCGGGCGACGACGATACGGTCGTTGAAGTCGGCGTGCATGACGGCGATGCCGTACGTGCCCTCGATCGAGCGCAGAGCCTCGCGGACCTTCTCCTCCAGGCTGTCCGCCTGCGCGCGGGCGATCAGGTGGACCAGCACTTCGGTATCGGTCTCGGAGAGGAAGACGACGCCGTCGGCGACGAGCTTCGCACGGAGCTCGGAGGCGTTGTCGATGATGCCGTTGTGGACGACGGCGACCTTGTGGTCGGCGTCCAGGTGCGGGTGCGCGTTCTCGTCGCTCGGGGCGCCGTGGGTGGCCCAGCGGGTGTGGGCGATACCGGTGGTGCCGGTGAAGCGCTTGGGGATACGGGCCTCCAGCTCGCGGACCCGGCCCTTCGCCTTGACCATCTTCAGCGCGGCGGGCTTCCCGGCCGAGGCCTTGCCTGTGATGACGATGCCCGCGGAGTCGTAACCCCGGTACTCCAGCCGCTGCAGTCCTTCCAGCAGCAGCGGAGCCACGTCACGCTTCCCGATGTATCCGACGATTCCGCACATATGGTCTCTGCCCCTCCATCGACGTACTGGTGAGTGCCCGTTGTTCAGCCGTAGACGATGCGGCGCAGCTGACGGAGCGACAGCTCCGGCGGTGCGACCGCCCGGTGCGGCAGTTCGGCCGCGATCCGTTCGAAGATCTCCGCGTTCACCAGGCCGCCGGACTGCAGTTCCCGGTGGCGGCGGCGCACGAAGTCATCGGTCGTCTCGTCGAAGTACGCCAGCACGTCGAGGATCACCCGGGCTGCTTCTCCGCGCTGAAGCGTGGTGGAGCGCACCAGGTGGTCGATGAGGTCGTCATGTGACGGGCGGCGTTCGAGCACTCGTTGATATTGCGGTGAATGGAGGTCGTACGCAACAATTCTGCCCGATATCGGGCAGGAGTGAGTGCGATTGCACTCTCCGGGAGGCCTGTGGTGACTCCGAGGGGCCTCGAAATCGCTCCACGTGATCGGCGCGTCGCTCAGCGTCGCCCCAGGGGCCGGGCCCCGTCCCGACCGGATGATTTCCGCTGTACGTCAGATTCCGGCGGCCGCAATAGGGGGAAGTGGTCTACACCTTGACCACGCGTGGGCCGCACGATACGCATGGTGATGGTTCGTTTCTCAGGAGATCCACAGGTGTGAACCCGTCGAAAGGGACCCGGCTTGTGAGACTGCACAGGACACAGCGCACCGCCCTTCCTCGTCTTCTCGGCTCGCTGCTGCTCGTCACGGCGGCCGGTATCTCCAGCGCCGGCGCGGTTCCGGGAGCGGCGGCGGCGAGCATCGGCCCGGCCACCGCCGCCGCGCCCCGTCCGCTCGGACAGATCGTGCCCGCCCCCGCCGAAGTGAAGGCAGGCGGATCCCCCTACGTCATCAGCGCGGGAACGAAGATCCGCGTCGGCCACGACTCCCGCGAGGCCCGGAAGATCGGCGACTATCTGGCGGGCGTGCTGCGACCCTCCACCGGGTACGCCCTGCCGGTCACCGGCAGCGGCGGCAGCGACGGCATCCGGTTGCGGCTCGGCTCCCACGACAGCAAGTTGGGCGCGGAGGGCTACACGCTGAAGTCCGGCCGCGGATCCGTCACCATCACCGCGCGCGGCCCGGCAGGGCTCTTCCACGGCGTTCAGACGCTGCGTCAGCTGCTCCCGGCCGATGTGGAGAAGAGAAGCCGTCAGGCGGGCCCCTGGAGGGTTGCGGGCGGCACGGTCACGGACGCGCCGCGCTATGCGTACCGGGGCGCGATGCTCGATGTCTCCCGGCACTTCTTCTCCGTCACCGAGGTCAAGCGCTACATCGACCAGCTGGCCCTCTACAAGATGAACAAGTTCCATCTGCATCTCTCCGACGACCAGGGATGGCGCATCGCCATAGATTCCTGGCCGCGGCTCGCCACGTACGGCGGGCAGACGGAGGTCGGCGGCGGAGCCGGCGGCTACTACACGAAGAGCGACTACAGGGAGATCATCCGGTACGCGGCCTCGCGGTATCTGGAGGTCGTGCCGGAGATCGATCTGCCGGGCCACACGAACGCGGCACTCGCCTCGTACGCCGAGCTGAACTGCAACGGCGTCGCGCCGCCGCTCTACACCGGCACGAACGTCGGCTTCAGCTCGCTGTGCGTGCCGAAGGCCATCACATACGACTTCGTGAACGACGTGGTCCGCGAGCTGGCCGCGCTCACCCCGGGCAAGTACATCCACATCGGCGGTGACGAGGCGCACTCCACCAGCCACGACGACTATGTGGCGTTCATGAACAAGGCGCAGGCCGTCGTCGGCAAGTACGGCAAGACCGTGGTCGGCTGGCACCAGCTGACCGGGGCCACGCCGGTCGCGGGCGCGGTCGCGCAGTACTGGGGTTACGACGAGACGGGCGCCGCCGAGCGCAAGCAGGTGGCGGACGCCGCGAAGAACGGCACGAAGCTGGTGCTGTCCCCGGCGGACCGGGTCTACCTCGACATGAAGTACAACAAGGACACCGCGCTGGGGCTGGCCTGGGCCGGCTATGTCGAGGTGCAGCGTTCGTACGACTGGAACCCCGGCACGTATCTCGAGGGCGCCCCGGGGAACTCCATCCTCGGTGTCGAGGCGCCGATCTGGTCGGAGACGCTGACCAACAGCGACGAGATCGAGCAGATGGCGTTCCCGCGGCTGCCGGGTGTCGCGGAGCTGGGCTGGTCACCGGCCTCCACACATGACTGGGACGCGTACAAGGTGCGGTTGGCCGCTCAGGGGCCGAGGTTCTCGGCGCTGGGGATCGACTACTACCGGTCGGCGCAGGTGCCGTGGCCCGCCGATGTGAGGTGACCGGGCGGTCCGGCTGACGCCTCTGTCCTCGATCGCCGGAGGGGCCTGATTCTTCAGGCCCCTCCGGCGATCGGGACAACGATCTAGAACCCCGCGATCGGGTTCCTCAGGGTGCCGATCAGTTGCAGTGCTCCCGACGGGTCCGTGAGGTCGACCATCTGCTTGTTGTTGCGCAGCTGCAGCCGGTTCAGGCAGGACAGCGCGAACTCGTCGGTGAACATGTCGTACTGCTTGAACTTGTCGGCGAGCTGCGGCATCGACTCCTGGTAGCCGGACACGCACTCGGCGACCGTCCGCCAGAAGGTGTCCTCGTCGAGGACCGACTCGGTGGCGAGTCCGGCGGCCAGGAAGCGGAAGAAGCAGTCGAAGACGTCGGTGAGGACCGACAGCAGTTTCATGTCGTCCGGGACCTCGGCGCGGATCCGCTCGACCTGCGGCGGCAGCACCGCGTCCGGGTCCATGACGGCGATCTCCTCGGCGATGTCCTTGAACACCGTGCGGGTGACGACCCCGTCCTCGACGACCAGGATGACGTTCTCGCCGTGCGGCATGTACACCAGGTCGTACGCGTAGAAGCTGTGCAGCACCGGCACCAGATAGGCGTCCAGGTAGCGCCGCAGCCACGCGGCGGGCGCCAGTCCCGATTCGGCGATCAGCGCGCCCGCGACGGAGTTGCCCTCGTGGTCGGTGTGGACGAGCGAGGCCATGGTCGCGAGCCGTTCGCCGGCAGCCAGGCCCGGCACCGGGCTCTCCCGCCAGAGCGCGGCGAGCATTTTCAGGTACGGGGAGCCCTTGGCGGTGGCCGCCTCGTACGCCCGGTGGTGGTAGCCGATGGCCGCCCGCTCCCGGATGATCGAGAACCGGGCCGCGCGCAGCACCTCGTCGCGCTCGATCAGCCCGGCGAGCCAGTCGTTGATCGCGGGCGTCGCTTCCATGTACGCGGCGGAGAGTCCGCGCATGAAGCCCATGTTGAGGACGGACAGCGCCGTTTTGACGTAGTGCTTGTCCGGGTTGCCGGTGTTGAAGAAGGTGCGGATCGACTGCTGGGCGAGGTAGCTGTCGTCGCCCTCCCCGAGGCAGACCAGGTGGTGCTGGGCGAGTTCTCCGGCGAAGGTGACGGCCAGCTTGTTCCACCACTGCCAGGGGTGGACGGGGATCAGCAGGTAGTCGTCGAGGTCGAGACCGAGGCCGGCCATCGTGGCGGTGAACCGGGCCCGGGTCTCCTCGCCCAGTTCTCCGTCGATCAGCGTGGAGTAGTCGAGCCCGGCGCCCGCTGTGAAGGTGGCCCGGTCGCGGCGGGCGGCGAGCCAGACCAGCCGGATCTCGCTCGCCGCCTCGGGGGCGTACGCGCGGTACTCGTCGACACCGAAGCCGAGCCGCCCGTTGTTGGCGACGAAGCAGGGGTGGCCCTCGGTCATGCCCGTCTCGATCGCCTGGAAGCCGGCGGCGACGAGCTCGGCGGAGGTCACCGGCTCCTTGGTCAGTTTGTACGCGGTTCCGGCCAGCGTGGAGGAGATCTCCTCCAGGTAGACCGGCAGGATCTCCGCCGAGAGGCCGAGCGTCTCACGCAGTTCGATGAAGAACTCCAGTGCGTCCAGGGGGAGTTCCTGGCCGTGCCGGTGGCGGGTGACGGAGGACGCGTCGACCTGCCAGTGGTCGAGCGCGAAGCGCCGGGCGCCGAAGCGGTACTCGGTCGCCGTGTCGTCGCTGCGTACGGCGAAACGGTCGCCCCCGAGCGGTTCGGGGGTCAGCAGCCGCTCATGGGCGAACTCGGCGAGGGCTTTGCGGACGAGCTGCCGGTTTGCGATGTCCCAGCGTGCGGGGGTGAGGTGCGCGACGGCGTCGGTGGTCGTGGTCATCGGGCGGCTCCTTCGCGTCGTGCGGCCTCGAACTGCTCCCGGGTGCAGGCGCTGAGCAGGGCGGTCTTCTCCGGCTTGGCGATCTCGCGGAGAACCTCGAAGCCGACGGCCTTGTTGAGTGCGTGCACCGCGCTGTTGCGTACGTCCGGCTCGACGACGACACGGCGTACCGACGGGTCGGCGAAGAGTGTCTCCATCACGGCGGTGATCACGGCGCGCGTGAAGCCGTGCAGCGGGGTGTCGGACGGGGCGACCAGGAAGTGCATACCGATGTCGCCGGGCTCGGCCTCGTACAGGCCCTTGAGCTCCACCTCGGCGGGGTCGTACCGCTCCATCAGGAAGGCGGGCTCCCCGTCGTGCAGTCCTATGAACGCGTCGTGGTGCGGGTGGGCGGCGATCGCCATGTACTCCCGCTCGACGTCCTGGAGCCTGGCGTCGCCCATCAGCCAGTAGGAGGCCTTGGGGTGGGTGACCCAGCCGTGCACCATCTCGGCGTCGGCGAGAGGGTCGAGGGCGCGGACCGTGAAGGTGCCGAGGTCAGTGGTCATACGGCGAACTCCTGGAAGGCGATGGACTTCTCGACCGGGTAGTACTCACGACCGAGCAGTTCGCCGATGATGTACGCGTTGCGGTAGGCACCCATGCCCAGGTCGGGCGAGGTGATCGAGTGGGTGTGCGTGCCCGCGTTCTGCAGGAAGACGCCGCGCCCGGTGGTGTCGATGGAGTAGTTGCGGGCCACGTCGAAGCGGCCCCGGCTGTCGTGCCGCAGCCGGTCGGTGATCGGCTCCAGGAAGGCCGGCGGGGTGTAGCGGTAGCCGGTGGCGAGGATCAGGCCCTCGGTGGTGAGGGTGTAATCCTTGCCCTGCTCCTCCTGGCGCAGGCCGAGGGTGTACGTACCGCTGGACTCCTCGTAACCCGCGCTGTTCAGGGCGGAGTTGGTGAGGAGTCGGGTGGGGACGGGGCCGGACAGGTTCTTCTGGTAAAGCAGATCGAAGATCGCGTCGATCAGCTCCGAGTCGATGCCCTTGAAGAGGCCCTTCTGGCCGGACTCCAGCCCGTAGCGGGTCTGCTCGGGCAGAGCGTGGAAGTAGTCGATGTACTCCGGGGAGGTCATCTCCAGCGTCAGTTTGGTGTACTCCAGCGGGAAGAACCGCGGTGAGCGCGTCACCCAGTTCAGCCGGTAGCCGTGCACATCGATCTCGGAGAGCAGGTCGTAGTAGATCTCCGCCGCGCTCTGTCCGCTGCCGACGAGGGTGATGGACTTCTTCGCCTGGAGGGCGGCTTTGCCGTCCAGGTAGCGGGAGTTGTGCAGGAAGTCGCCGCCCAGCTCCTGGCAGGCCTCCGGAATGTACGCGGGGGTTCCCGTGCCGAGCACCAGATGCCGGGCGCGGAAGACACCGCCGTCGGCGGTGGCCACCGTGTAGAGGGCGGTGTTCTCGTCGTACGTGACGGACTCGACGGTCTCGTTGAAGCGGACGCTGCTCAGTTTGGCGGCGGCCCACCGGCAGTAGTCGTTGTACTCCGTCCGCAGCGGGTAGAAGTTCTCCCGGATGTAGAAGGAGTACAGCCGGCCGCGTTCCTTCAGGTAGTTGAGGAAGGAGTACGGCGAGGTGGGGTCGGCCATCGTCACCAGGTCCGACATGAACGGCGTCTGGAGATGGGCACCTTCGAGGAACATCCCGGCGTGCCACTCGAAGTCCGGCTTGGACTCCAGGAACACACCGCTGAGCTCGTCGATGGGCTCGGTCAGGCAGGCGAGGCCGAGATTGAACGGGCCGAGGCCGATCCCGATGAAGTCGTGGAGGTCAGGAAGCGCGGTCAAGGGAGTCTCCCAGGTACTGCTCGGCGTGGCCGGCGATCAGGTCGAGGACCGCAGTGATGTCCCGCGCGGTCGTTTCGGGGTTGAGCAAGGTGAATTTCAGGTACTGGCGGCCGCCCACCTTCGTCCCGGCGACGACGGCCTCACCGGAGGCGAAGAGCGCCTTGCGGGCGTAGAGGTTGGCCCGGTCGATCTCGGCGGGTGCGGTGACGGCGGCCGGGATGCAGCGGAACACCAGCGTGGACAGCTGCGGCTCGACGACGACGTCGAAGCGCGGGTCGGCGGTGAGCAGCCGCCAGCCCTCGGCGGCCAGGTCGCAGACCTCGTCGAAGAGCTCGCCGATGCCGTCCGCGCCCATGACGCGCAGGGTCATCCACAGCTTGAGGGCGTCGAATCTGCGGGTGGTCTGCAGGGACTTGTCGACCTGGTTGGGGATGCGCTCCTCGGCCATCCGCTGCGGGTTGAGGTACTCCGCGTGGTACGTGGCGTGCCGCAGCGTCGCCCGGTCCCGGACCAGCACGGCCGAGGAACTCACCGGCTGGAAGAAGGACTTGTGGTAGTCCACGGTGACCGAGTCGGCGTGCTCGATGCCGTCGAGGAGGTGGCGGCGCTCGCGGGAGGCCAGCAGTCCGCAGCCGTACGCGGCGTCGACATGCATCCAGGTGGAGAACTGCTCGCAGAGCGCGGCGATCTCGGGCAGCGGGTCGATGGAGCCGAAGTCCGTGGTGCCCGCGGTGGCGACGACCGCCATGGGTACGGCTCCCTCGGCGAGGCGCTGCTCCAGCGCGCGGGCGAGGGCCACGGTCTGCATGCGCTTGTTCTGGTCGACGGGGACGGAGACCACGGAGTCCGGTCCGAGGCCGAGGAGTTTCGCCGACTTCTGGACGCTGAAGTGGCTGCACTCCGAGGTGAAGATGCGCAGCCGGTTGAAGTGTTCCGGGCGGGACTTCGCCTCTTCGCGGGCGAGCAGCAGGGCCTGCAGGTTGGACTGTGTGCCGCCGCTGGTGAAGATGCCGTCGGCCGCCGGTCCGAGGCCGATCCGGGCCGCGGTCCAGTCGATCAGCCGGCGCTCGATGAGCGTTCCGCCCGCGCTCTGGTCCCAGGTGTCCAGCGAGGAGTTGACGGCCGAGAGCACGGCCTCGCCGAGGACGGCGGGGATCACCACGGGGCAGTTGAGATGCCCCAGGTAGCGGGGGTGGTGGAAGTAGACGGCGTCACGGAGGTAGACGCGGTCCAGCTCGTCGAGGGCGGCGGACGCATCGCCCAGCGGCCGGTCCAGATCGATCGCGTCGACGACCGGGGAGAGCTCGTCGACGGAGATTCCGGTGAACGGCCGGTCGGTGGCGGCGAGTTTGGCTGCGACCCGTTCGACTCCTGCGGTGACGGAGCGACGGTAGTGCTCCGCAGTTGTGTCATTGAGCAGGTGCGAACGCATGAAGGGGTCCTCCCGGATGCGGGGAACTTCATCGGGCCCTCAGGACAGAAGAGGGGGCGAGGACGCGATGCCGAAGTAAGGTAAGCCTAACCTAACTTTACGTCGCGTTGTTCCCTCGCCCCCCGTGGGACGCGGAAGTTGTCCGAATCACATGCCCTTACGCGTCCTCGGTGGCCGCTTCCGCACGCAGCTGCTCCTCACTCAGTCCACGGCGCCAGTAGCCGACGAACGTGATGCGCCTGCGGTCGAACTGACGCTCCTGCACGAGATGGCGGCGCAGCGCCCGTACGGTCGACGACTCGCCCGCGATCCAGACGTACCCCGTCCCCTCGGGCAGTTCCGCGGCGCGCACGGCGTCCACGGCCGACGGCGCGCCCTCGTCCCGCACGAGCCAGCTGATCCGGGCGCGGGCCTCGGTGTTGAGCGCCTGGCGGTCCTCGGTGTGCTGGACCTCCAGCCAGACCCGGGCCCGCATGCCGGCCGGCATCCACTCCAGGGCTGCGGACGCGGCGGGCAGCGCCGTCTCGTCGGCCCAGATCAGCACCCAGTCGGTGTCCTGAGGGGGCCGGAAGCGGACGGCAGTGTTGTCCTCGACGGCGGGTCCGAGCGCCTTGATGGGATCGCCGGGGGCGGCGCCGGCGGCCCAGCGGCAGGCCGGGCCGCCGTCCTCGTGCAGCGCGAAGTCGATGTCGATTTCGGTCGAACCGTCGGGGCCGCGACGCTGCGCGCGGACCGTGTAGGAGCGCATGACGGCCCGGACATCCTCGGGCAACGCGCGCCAGGCGGCGAACCAGTCGCCGTTCTCATCGACCGGAACGACTGGTTCCGGCTGGCCGGGGTGCGGCAGGAACAGCGACAGGCTCTGATCCCGGCCCCCGGCGGCGAAGCCGTCGAGTCCCGGCCCGCCGAAGGTGATCCGGAGCATGGACGGCCCCAGCCGCCTGGTCCGGACGACCGTCAGGCCGAAGAACCGGAAGGGGGCGACGGGGGGAGCGGCGGTCGTCATACAAGGGCTCCTTCCAGGAACCGGGAAGCGTGGGTGACGCGGCCCGGCCCGGCCGGGAAGATCCCGGCCGGGCCGGGCCGGTGCTGGGTTGCTGCGATGAGCGGGTCCGGAACGGCTCCGGAGCGCTTCCGTAGTGCTCCGGCGGCGCTTCCGGTGCGTCAGCCGGCCTTCTTGGCGTCCTCGATGGCCTTCGCGAGGTCCTCGAGGATCGGCGCGCACTTGTCGTACGAGTAGATCGGCTCGGTGGTGCGCGGGATGACCTGGCCGGCCTTCACGGCGGGCAGCTGGGCCCAGGTCGGCTTGGACGTCAGGGCGTCGGGCTGCAGGGCCGAGGAGCGGTTGTCCATCATGATGATGTCGGCGTCGTACTTGTCGACGTTCTCCCAGCTCAGCTCCTCGAAGAAGCCTGCGGCGTTGACCTTCGGCTCGACGAACTTCACGCCCAGTTCCTGGAAGTACAGGGTGTCCGCGGACATCTTGGCGAGCGAGACGTAGAAGAGGTCCTGGCTGGCCGAGCCGATCATGACCTTGATGTTCGGCTTGGACTTGGCGGCGGCGCGCAGCCGGGCCGCCGCCTTCTCGAAGCGGGCCTTGGCGTCGGTGACCTTGGCGGCCTTGACGTCGGCGCCCAGGGACGCGGCGAGGTCCTCGTGGCGCTGGATCGCCTTGGGGATGGTGGTCTGGGCGGCCCACAGGGCGACGCTCGGCGCCAGCTTGAGGATCTTGTCCTTGGACTCGTCCGGCACGTACCAGAGAGCGTCCTTCTCCCACATGGCGGTGACGAGCAGCTCCGGGCCGAGCGCCGCGTACTTCTCGACGTTGAACTCGCCCCACACGTTGCCGAGGATCTCGACCTTGCTGATGTCGAGGTCGCCGGCCTGCACATCGGCCCTGCCGTCCTTGGTCTTCGTCGGGCCGAAGACGCCCTTGACCTCGATGCCGTAGTCGTGGAGTGCGGCGGCGACGCCGGTGAAGGCGACGATGTTCTTCGGGGTCGACTTGGCCTTCGCGGTCAGGCCGCGGTCGTCCTTGAACGTCCACGGGCCGGACTTCTCGGAGCCCGAACCCGAACCGGAGCCGGAGCCTTTCGAGTCGCTGTCGCCGCAGGCTGCGAGCACGGCGCCGAGACCGACGGCGCCGCCGGCGGCCAGGAGGCCGCGACGGGAGAGGGAGGTGGTCCGGACCTTGGGCATGGGTGTGTCTGCTTTCGTACGCGCCGGTGGGCGCCCGCTGACGAGTTCGAAGGTAGGTTAGCCTAACCTCAGCAACTGTCCAGAGGGCGCCCTGCCCATGGGCTGCCGGCCCGGCTACCAGACGAGGACTCCGCCACCCACGTCCTGGGCCCGCCGGGCCGCTGCGGTGATGTTGGCCAGCCGCTCGGCCACATAGCCTTCGCGGTAGCCGCAGTGCGCGTCGAGTGCCGCCGTGTGCGGGCGCAGCAGCTCGCACTCGGCGAGGAACTCCTCGATGTCCTCCGGCTCGACGTACAGGTCGTAGGACGCGAGCTCGGGCAGGAACCGGGCCCCGAGCGTCCGGACCCGCTCCGAACCCCACAGATCGGTCCGACAGCTCTCGAATCCGGCCATGTCGCCGCCGTCCGGAGGATCGCCGAGGAGGTGCGGCTCGCCGCTCTTCCCCCGCACGAAGGTGTGCACCAGGAGCGTCATCCGCCGAAGTCCTTCCGGCACGCGTCGAGTCCCTCGATCCGGACGTCGACGGTGCGGTGCTCCGCCCAGCGGTCGCGGTCGATCCGCAGCCGCTGCAAGGTCACGGGAGCGCCCCGCAGGGCGGCCACCTCGAGCCCGTCCGGCAGATAGCCGAGCCGGCGCGAGACGCCCAGCGAACGCGGGTTGTCCGTCATCGCCGACGAGGTCGCGGTCCGGGCGCCGAGACCGGCGAACGCCAGATGCAGCACGGCGGCCCGCATCTCGGTGCCTATGCCCTGCCCCTGATGCGCCAGCCCCAGCCACGAACCGGTGCCGACCTCACCGGTCACCGCGAAGTCGGCCGCCATCAGGTCCTGCCGGCCGGCCACCTTGCCCTCGTGCAGCACGGCGAGGCTCAGCACCCAGTTCCGCACCGACCAGTTGGCGACGGTGCCCAGCACGTGCTGGTACACGGCCCGGCCGCGTTCGGCGGGCGGGCCGTCGGTCCAGGGCACGGTGAACGGCATGCTGTCCGGAGCATGCACCCCGTCGGCGGCGACCGTCGAGAGGTCGTCGAGCAACTCCAGGTCCGGAAGCCGAAGTTCCAGGCGGGGCGTGCGGATGCGGAGCCCGTAGAGGGGCCAGTGCCGGGGGTCCATGAACAGACTCTGCCGGGGCGGGCCCGGCCCTGTCGAACGAATTGCCCGCCGACAGGAATCCGGCAGCCGCGCTCCGGGGGGGCCCGCCGGGCACCCCTCAGGCCGGCAGCCCCAGTTCCCGCGCGATCAGCATCCGCTGCACCTCGCTCGTTCCCTCGCCGATCTCCAGGATCTTGGAGTCGCGCCACATCCGCGCCACCGGGTACTCGTTCATGAAGCCGTAGCCGCCGTGGATCTGCGTCGCCTCGCGCGCGTTGTCCACCGCCACCGTCGACGAGTACAGCTTGGCGAGCGCCGCCTCCTTCTTGAACGGTTCGCCGTGCACGAGCCTCGACGCCGCGTCCCGCCAGCCGATCCGGGCCATGTGCGCCCGCATCTCCATGTCCGCGATCTTGAACTGGATGGCCTGGTTGGCGCCGATCGGCCGGCCGAACGCGTGCCGTTCCTTGGCGTACTTCACCGACTCGTCCACACAGCCCTGCGCCAGACCCGTGGACAGCGCGGAGATCGCGATCCGCCCCTCGTCCAGGATCCGCAGGAACTGCGCGTACCCGCGGCCCTCCTCACCCAGCAGGTTCGCCGCCGGGACCCGGACGTCGGCGAAGGACAGCTCGCGCGTGTCCGAGGCGTTCCAGCCGACCTTGGAGTACGGGGCGGCGACCGTGAAGCCGGGGGTGCCGGACGGCACGATGATCGACGAGATGAGCGGGGCGCCGTTCTCCTTGCGGCCGGTCACCGCCGTGACCGTGACCAGCGCGGTGATGTCCGTACCGGAGTTGGTGATGAAGCACTTGGAACCGTTGATCACCCACTCGTCCCCGTCGCGCACGGCTGTCGTCCGGGTGCCGCCCGCGTCGGACCCGCAGTCCGGCTCGGTCAGCCCGAACGCGCCGAGCGCCTCGCCCGAGCAGAGCCCGGGCAGCCACTGCTGCTTCTGCTCCTCCGTACCGAAGTGGTAGACCGGCATCGCGCCGAGCGAGACCCCGGCCTCCAGGGTGATCGCCACGGACGAGTCGACCCGGGCCAGCTCCTCCAGGGCGATCCCGAGGGCGAGATAGTCGCCGCCCATGCCGCCGTACTCCTCCGGGAACGGCAGCCCGAACAGGCCCATCCGTCCCATCTCGCGCACGATCTCGTACGGGAACTCATGGCGCTCGTAGAAGTCGCCGATCTTCGGGGCGACCACGTCGTGCGCGAACTCCTCGACGGTGCGGCGCAGTTCCTCGTGCTCGGCGGTCAGCCGGTGGTCCAGGGACATGGCGGGGGTCACTCCTTGTGGGAGAGGGCTCGGACGGTACGGGACGGGCTCGGTCGGCCCAGTTGTTCGGCGAGCCACACGCTGGTGGCGGTGAGCGCGTCGAGGTCGACCCCGGTTTCGATGCCGAGGCCGTGGAGCATCCACACGAGGTCTTCGGTGGCGAGATTTCCGGTGGCGCTCTTCGCGTACGGGCAGCCGCCCAGGCCGCCCGCGGAGGCGTCCACGGTGGTCACTCCGTGCTGGAGCGCGGCGAGGGTGTTGGCGAGGGCCTGGCCGTATGTGTCGTGGAAGTGCACTCCGATGGTGTTGGTGTGCACGCCCTCCTCGTTCAGCTCGGAGAGCAGGTCCTGCACATGGCCGGGGGTGGCGACGCCGATGGTGTCGCCGAGGGAGAGCTCGTCGCAGCCGAGGTCCATCAGCGCCTTGGCGACCCGGACGACCTGGTGGACGGGGACGGGCCCCTCCCACGGGTCGCCGAAGCACATCGACAGATAGCCGCGGACATGCACCTTGTCCGCCTTGGCGAGGGCGACGACCGGCTCGAACATGGCGAGTGACTCGTCGACCGTGCGGTTGAGATTGCGGGCGGCGAACGCCTCGGTCGCCGACCCGAAGACGGCGATCCGGCGGGCACCGAGTGCGATGGCCCGGTCGAGCCCGCGCTCGTTCGGTACGAGCACCGGCAGTGCGACCCCCTCGAGGTCGCCGAGGCGGGGGAACAGGTCCTCCGCGTCGGCGAGTTGGGGCACCCACTTGGGGTGGACGAAGCTGGTCGCCTCGATGGTGGTCAGACCGGCCGCGGCGAGGCGATGAATGAACTCCGCCTTCACCCCGGTGGGTACGACGGCCTTCTCGTTCTGCAGCCCGTCGCGGGCGCCGACCTCGTGGATGCGTACCCGGGCGGGCAGATCCGGGGCGGGCACCGTCATGGGCAGGGTGCGGGCGGTGGTCATGCGTCCTCCCCGGGTTCGGCCGCGGGCGCCACCACGGCCAGTACCTGGTCCATGGCGACGGTGGAGCCGGCCGTGACATCGAGCTCGGTGACGGTCCCGGCGTGCGGGGCGGAGATGACGTGCTCCATCTTCATCGCCTCCACGACGAGGAGGCTCTGCCCGGCGACGACCTCGTCCCCGACGGCCACCTTCACCACGGTGACCGTGCCGGGCATGGGCGCGGCGAGCGTGTCGGCGCCGGAGCGGGCGGCTCCGGTGAGCGACGCCTCGACGGGATCGTGGTCCTGGACGTGCCAGGTGTCGCCGTCGCGGCCCAGCCAGGTCCCCTCCGGGGAGGCGGCGTGGGTGAACGTGTGGGTGACACCGGCGAGTTCGAGGACGATGCGGTGCGGCGACCGCTCGATCAGTCTGGCCGTCTCCCTGCCGCCGGGCAGCGGAGCCAGCGGGCCGCAGGTGCCGGTCGGGGACTCCGGTGGCTGCGCGCCCTCCCCGACATGGCCGAACGTCAGCTCGGTGCCCGCCGGGCAGGCGCGCAGCGAGACCTGCACGGGGTCATGGCCCGGCAGCCGGAAGTCGCGCACGGTCCGGGCCGGGGTGCCGCCCAGCCGCCAGCCGCTCGGCACCGAGAACGGGTCGACCCAGCCGGGGGCGTCCGCGGGGGAGGCGCTCACCGGGGAGGACTGCCGCAGCAGCGCCGCTGCCGCGTACACCTCCTCCGGAACCCCGTCGGTCACCAGCCCGTCCACCTCGCGCTCCACCAGCCCGGTGTCCAGCTCGCCCGCCACCACCTGCGGGTGGGCGAGCAGCCTGCGCAGGAACCCGGCGTTCGTCGGAACGCCCAGGATCACCAGCTCCGACAGGGCCGCACGCAGCCGCCGCAGCGCCGTCTCCCGGTCCGGACCGTGGACGATGACCTTCGACAGCATCGGGTCGTACAGACTGCCGACCTCGACCCCCTCGCTGAGTCCCGAGTCGGTCCGTACACCGTGGCCGTTCGGCTCGCGGAGGGAGAGCACCGTACCGCCGGAGGGCAGAAAGCCGCGGGCCGGGTCCTCGGCGCAGATCCGGGCCTCGATGGCATGGCCGGTGAGCGTGATGTCCGCCTGCTTGTAGGGGAGTTGCTCGCCGGAGGCGACCCGCAGCTGCCACTCCACCAGGTCCAGTCCCGTGATCAGCTCGGTCACCGGGTGCTCGACCTGGAGGCGGGTGTTCATCTCCATGAAGTAGTACGAGGCCGGGTCGTTGCCCGGGACGATGAACTCCACCGTGCCCGCGCCCACATACCCGCAGGAGCGGGCTGCCTGGACGGCCGCTTCGCCCATCGCCGTCCGGGTCTCCTCGTCGAGCAGTACGGACGGCGCCTCCTCGATGATCTTCTGGTGGCGGCGCTGCAGCGAACACTCGCGCTCGCCGAGGTGCACCACATTCCCGTGCTCGTCGGCCAGAACCTGGATCTCGATATGACGCGGCCGGTCGATCCACCGCTCCACGAGCAGGGTGTCGTCCCCGAACGAGCCACGGGCCTCGCGGCGGGCGGCCGCGATCTCGTCGGCGAGCAGTGCCTCGTCACGCACCAGCCGCATGCCCTTGCCGCCGCCGCCCGCCGAGGGCTTCAGCAGCACCGGCATCCCGATCCCGCGCGCCGCGTCCGCCAGCTGCGCGTCGCTGAGCCCGCTGCCGGACGACCCGGGCACGACCGGAACCCCGGCCGCGGCCACCGTCTCCTTGGCCCGGATCTTGTCTCCCATCAGCGAGATCGCCGACGCGGGCGGCCCGATGAAGACAAGTCCCGCGTTCACGCAGGCCTGCGCGAACCCGGCGTTCTCGGCGAGGAACCCGTACCCGGGGTGAACGGCCTGCGCGCCGGTGCGGCGGGCCGCCTCCAGCAGCGCGGGCACGTTCAGATAGCTCGCGGATGCGGGTGCGGGACCGATCCGTACCGCCGTATCGGCCTCCCGCACATGCCGGGCGTCGGCGTCCGCGTCGCTGAAGACGGCAACGGACCGCACACCCATGTCACGCAGGGTCCGGATGACCCGGACCGCGATCTCGCCGCGGTTGGCGACAAGAACGGTGTCGAACATCGTCATCTGTTCCCTCACATCCGGAAGACGCCGAAGCCGGGCTCACCCAGCGGGGCGTTGGCACACGCGGTCAGAGCGAGCCCCAGCACCTGCCGGGTCTCCAGCGGGTCGATCACACCGTCGTCCCAGAGCCGGGCGGTGGCGTAGTACGCGTTGCCCTGCGTCTCGTACTGCTCGCGGATCGGCGCCTTGAAGGCTTCCTCGTCCTCGGCGCTCCAGTCGTCGCCCAGCTGGTCGCGCTTGACCGTCGCGAGGACGGACGCGGCCTGCTCACCGCCCATGACGGAGATCTTGGCGTTGGGCCACATCCACAGGAAGCGCGGTGAATAGGCCCGCCCGCACATGGAGTAGTTCCCGGCCCCGTACGACCCGCCGACCACGACGGTCAGCTTCGGCACGCGGGTGCAGGCGACGGCTGTGACCATCTTGGCGCCGTGCTTGGCGATGCCACCGGCCTCGTAGTCGCGCCCCACCATGAACCCGGAGATGTTCTGCAGGAAGACGAGCGGGATGCCGCGCTGGTCGCACAGCTCGATGAAGTGCGCACCCTTCTGGGCGGACTCGGAGAACAGGATGCCGTTGTTGGCGACGATGCCGACCGGATGCCCGTGGATCCGGGCGAAGCCGGTGATCAGCGTCGTCCCGTACTCCGCCTTGAACTCGGCGAACCGCGACCCGTCGACGACCCGGGCGATCACTTCCCGTACGTCGTACGGCGTACGGGAGTCGACCGGCACGACCCCGTACAGCCCGGCGGGATCGACCTTCGGCTCCTCCGCGGGCTCCACGGACCAGGGCAGAGCCGCACGCGCGGGCAGCGTCGAGACGATGTTCCGGACGATCCGCAGCGCGTGCGCGTCGTCCTCGGCGAGATGGTCGGTGACGCCCGACGTACGGGAGTGGACCTCGCCGCCGCCCAGCTCCTCCGCCGTGACCACCTCACCGGTCGCGGCCTTCACCAGCGGCGGCCCGCCGAGGAAGATCGTCCCCTGGTTCCGTACGATCACGGCCTCGTCGCTCATCGCGGGGACGTACGCCCCACCGGCCGTACAGGACCCCAGCACGGCCGCGATCTGCGGGATCCCGGCCCCGGACATCCGCGCCTGGTTGTAGAAGATCCGCCCGAAGTGCTCCCGGTCGGGGAACACCTCGTCCTGCATCGGCAGGAACGCCCCGCCCGAGTCCACCAGGTAGAGACAGGGCAGTCGGTTCTCCAGCGCCACTTCCTGCGCCCGCAGGTGCTTCTTCACCGTCATGGGGTAGTACGTGCCGCCCTTGACCGTGGCGTCATTGGCGACGATCACGCACTCCCGGCCGCTGACCCGCCCGATCCCGGCGATCACTCCGGCCGCCGGCGCCGCGCCGCCGTACAGCCCCTCGGCCGCCAGCGGCGCCAGCTCCAGGAAGGGCGACCCGGGGTCCAGCAACGTGTCCACCCGGTCCCGGGGCAGCAGCTTGCCGCGCGCCACATGCCGGGCGCGGGCCTTCTCACCCCCGCCAAGCCTGGCCACGGCCAGCCGCGCCCGCAGCTCGTCGCCGAGCGCGCGATGCGCCTCCTCGTTGGCCAGCCAGCCCTGAGACGCGGGATCGGCCGCGCTCGCCAGCACCGGTGCCTGCTGCATCCGTCGAGCCCCCTTGCCCGGTCGGCCGGTCCGGCCGACTCGGTTAATGAGCGTTAACACGTTGCCTTCAGGTTAACGCTCGCTAACCCGACTGTCTAGAATCGAATCCATGACCACCAGGACGGACTCCCCGACACGCCGTGAGCAGATCCTCAAGGAGGCTGCCCGCCTCTTCGCCGAGCGCGGCTTCCACGGCGTGGGCGTCGACGAAATAGGCGCTGCCGTGGGGATCAGCGGACCCGGCCTCTACCGCCACTTCCCCGGCAAGGACGCGATGCTCGCCGAACTCCTGGTCGGCATCAGCGAACGCCTCCTGGCCGGCGGACAGCTGCGGGTCACCGAGGACGCGGCCTCCGGCGACGGCTCCCCGGAGACGCTGCTGGACGCGCTCATCGAGGGCCACATCGACTTCGCCCTCGACGACCGCCCCCTGATCACCCTGCACGACCGCGAGCTGGACCGCCTCCGGGACACCGACCGCAAGCGGGTGCGCCGGCTCCAGCGGGAGTACGTGGAGCTGTGGGTCGAAGTGGTCCGCGCCCGCTACCCCCTCCTGTCCGAGAGCGAGGCCCGCGCCACCGTCCACGCGGTCTTCGGCCTGCTCAACTCGACCCCCCACCTGGGCCGCCCCGGCGCCCTCCCGGGCCGCACGGCGACGGCGGCACTGCTGCACCGGCTGGCGCGGGGGGCGTTCGAGGCGGCGGGCGAGCAGGCGTAGGGCAAGCCGGCTTCTGCGGACCTGCCGCCGGAGGAGGCATTCCGTGTGACCGCCCATGACTCGCGCGTGGCACCCGGGAGCTGCGGGGGTGCCCCGCCGTCCGCCGTGCAAGACACCCGGCACGCTGCGCACACCTGACGGCACAATGGGTTCATGCCGATACCCAGCCGTGCCGCCCTTGTCGAACACCTCGTCCGTACGCGGATCGCCGGAGACGTCGCCACACCCCGCGACAACAACCTCTCCCACTACCGCAAGCTCGCCAACGGCGATCGCCACTACTGGCTGGGTCTGGAGCTCGGCAACCGGTGGACCGATGAGCAGGATGTGCTCGCCGTGATGGCCGAGCGCTGTGGGGTCAGCGATGATCCGGAGCACCGGCACGGGCAGGACACCATCGATCCCGAGCTGACGGTCGACGCGCTGGAGCGGATGGCGGCCCGGCTGCGCAAGGCGGCCGCCGGGTCGGAGCGGGTGCTGTTCGCGACCGGGCATCCGGGTGGGCTGCTGGACGTGCACCGGCAGACCGCGGACGCGTTGCGGTCCGCGGGGTGCGAGATCGTACGGATTCCGTCCGGGCTGATGGCGGACGAGGGCATGGTCTTCCAATTCGCCGATGTGGCCGTGATGGAGCGCGGGGCGACCCTGTGGCACACGCACTCCCCGGCGCCGATGGCGGCCGTCCTGGACGGTCTGGAGCGTGAGGGGCGGCCGCTGCCGGATCTGGTCGTCGCCGATCACGGATGGGCGGGTTGCGCCGGGCAGCGGGGACTCGACTCGGTCGGGTACGCGGACTGCAATGACCCGGCGCTCTTCCTCGGGGAGGCGGAGGGCACCCTTCAGGTCGTCGTGCCGCTGGACGACCATGTCCTGGACCCGCGGTTCTACGACCCGATGACGGACTATCTGCTGGATGCGGCCGGGCTGATCTGAGCGCCCGTCGTCCTCAGACGCCGGGCGGGTCCGAGTCGGCGGCCCCGCGCCGCACGACCTGCCCCAGCCCCGGCGTCGGGTCCAGATACACCCGGCGGATCGCCGGATACCGCTCCTGCAGCTGCTCCTCCGCCTCCTCGCACGCCCACTCGATCTGCGCCGCGGTCGACGCGTCCCGGAAGTCGATCTTCGCGGCGACGAGGATTTCCGTCGGTCCCTGGATCAGGGTGGTGAGCTCCAGGACCTCGATGATGTGCGGCACGGAGAGAAGTTCCTCGCGGATCCCGGCCCGCATCGCCTTCGGCACCGGGCGGCCGATCAGCAGTTGGGCGTTGGACCGGCCCAGCACCCAGGCCACGTACACCAGCAGTGCGCCGATCAGGAGCGACGCGACACCGTCCCAGACGCCGGAGCCGGAGAGCTGACCGCCGAGCAGGCCGCCCGCGGCGAGGACCAGGCCGGCCAGGGCCGCCGAGTCCTCCATCACGACCGCCTTGACCGCGGTGTCGGGGGTGTGACGCAAGTAGTGGGTGGCGGGCGCGCCCAGACGGGCAGCTTCGCCGCGGACCTGACGCAGGCCCGTGCGCAGGGAGTAGCCCTCCAGGAGGAACGCGATACCCAGCACGACGTACGAGATCAGCGGGTCGCCGAGTTCCTCGCCCTGGACGAGGGTGTGGATGCCGTCGTAGAAGGCGAACACCGCGCCGCCGACGAACGTGGCGACCGAGGCGAGCAGCGCCCAGATGTAGCGTTCCGGGCCGTAGCCCAGCGGGTGTTCCTCGTCGGCGGGTTTCTCGCTGCGCTTGAGCGCGGTGAGCAGCAGGACCTCGGTGACCGTGTCGGCGACCGAGTGCGCCGCCTCGGAGAGCATCGCGCTCGATCCGCTGATCAGCCCCGCGATCGCCTTCGCCACGGCGATACCGAGGTTGGCGACCGCCGCGACGATGACCGTGAACGTGGACTCCCCACCAGGCGCGCTGTTGTCGGTGCTGTTCTCGGCGCTCATGGTGGGGAGTATCCATGAAGGGGCGGGCCGCGGCCTGTTCAGTCCCGTGGGACCCGGACCACGCCCTCCTGGATGACGGTGATCGCCAGCCGGCCGTCCTGCGTGTAGATACGGGCCTGGCCGAGTCCACGCCCGCCGGACGCGGACGGCGACTCCTGGTCGTACAGCAGCCATTCGTCGGCCCGGAACGGCCGGTGGAACCACATCGCGTGGTCCAGGCTCGCGCCGACCACGTCGCCGACCGCCCAGCCGCCGCGCCCGTGCGCGAGCAGCACCGAGTCGAGCAGCGTCATGTCGGAGACGTAGGTGGCCATGCAGACGTGCAGCAGCGGGTCGTCCGCGAGCTTGCCGTTGGTGCGGAACCACACCTGGGAGCGGGGCTCCTGCGGGGTGCCGACGTTGGCGAACGGCGGGGCGCCGACATAGCGCAGGTCGACGGCGGCCCGTGCCTCCAGCAGCCGGTCCATGACACCCGGGTCGGTGAACACGTCCGCGTACCGCGGGAGCATCTGTTCCGCCGTGGGCAGCGTCTCCGGGTCGGGAGCGGGCGGCATGTCCGCCTGGTGCTCCAGGCCCTCCTCGTACGTCTGGAAGGACGCCGAGAGATGGAAGATCGGCTGCCCGTGCTGGACGGCCACCACCCGGCGGGTGGTGAAGGAGCGGCCGTCGCGGATTCGGTCGACGCTGTAGACGATCGGCGCGCCCGGGTCGCCCATCCGCAGGAAGTAGGAGTGCAAGGAGTGGGCCGTGCGTTCCGCGGGGACGGTTCGGCCCGCGGCAACGAGTGCCTGGGCCGCGACCTGGCCGCCGAAGACCCGGGGCACGACCGCCGAACGGCTCGTACCCCGGAAGATGTCCCGCTCGATCTGCTCCAGGTCGAGCAGATCGAGCAGGGATTCAAGTGCTGCGCTCATGGAGAAGAACGTAACCGCTCTACAGGCCCATGGACTTGGCGATGATCGACTTCATGACCTCGCTGGTGCCGCCGTAGATGCGGTTGACGCGGTTGTCCGCGTACAGGCGGGCGATCGGGTACTCGTTCATGTAGCCGTAGCCGCCGTGCAGCTGGAGGCAGCGGTCGATGACGCGGTGCGCGACCTCGGTGCAGAACAGCTTGGCGGAGGCGGCCTCGGCGGGCGTGAGCTCTCCCGCGTCCAGGGCCTCCAGGGCGCGGTCGGCGACGGCCTCGGCGGCGTCCACCTCGGCCTGGCAGGCGGCCAGCTCGAACTTGGTGTTCTGGAACGAGGCGACCGGCTTGCCGAAGACCGTGCGCTCCTGCACGTACTGCTGGGCGAACCGGACGGCGGCCTTGGCCTGCGCGTACGCGCCGAAGGCGATGCCCCAGCGCTCGGACGGGAGGTTCTGGCCGAGGTAGTAGAAGCCCTTGTTCTCCTCGCCGAGGAGGTCCTCGACGGGCACCTTCACGTCGACGAACGCCAGCTCGGCGGTGTCGGAGGTGCGCAGTCCGAGCTTGTCGAGCTTGCGGC
Organism: Streptomyces sp. NPDC051664; assembly: GCF_044453545.1. Taxonomy (NCBI): domain Bacteria; kingdom Bacillati; phylum Actinomycetota; class Actinomycetes; order Kitasatosporales; family Streptomycetaceae; genus Streptomyces; species Streptomyces sp. NPDC051664. Next base: position 286,567 of record NZ_JBITCU010000008.1, read on the forward strand.
CGATGGAGTAGCCCTCGGACTTGGTGTCCACGGCGAAGAGGGAGATACCGAAGCGGCGGTCGTCCTCGCGCGGGGCGGAGGTGCGGGCGCACACGATCACGCGGTCGGCGTGCACGCCACCGGTGATGAAGGTCTTGGCGCCGTTGAGGACGTAGTGCGTGCCGTCCTCCGAGAGCTTGGCGGTGGTCTTCATGCCCGCGACGTCGGAGCCGGTGCCCGGCTCGGTCATCGCCAGCGCCCACATCTCCTCGCCGGTGACGAACTTCGTCAGGTAGCGCTTCATCTGCTCGTCGGAGGCGAGCATCTTGATGTACGGCAGTGCGAGCAGCACGTGCACGCCGGAGCCGCCGAAGGAGACGCCCGCGCGCGCGGTCTCCTCGTAGAGCACGGCCTCGAACTTGTGCGTGTCCAGCCCCGCGCCGCCGAACTCCTCGGGCACGTTGATGCCGAATATGCCCAGCTCGCCGAGCTTGTCGTAGAAGTCGCGCGGTGCCTGGCCCGCGGCGAACCACTCGTCGTAGACGGGCGCGACCTCGGCCTCGATGAAGGCGCGGATGGTCTCCCGGAACGCCTCGTGGTCCTCGTTGAATACCGTACGGCGCACGGGGGTGCCTCCTCTGTCAGCTTCGGTCAGCGGTGAGTGAGCTTGGGCCAGGGCTGGCTAAGCGCTTGCTCAGTTCTGGTCAAAAGTTACCCGGCGGTCACCGGGGCTGTCCAGAGTTGACCGGCGGTGGTCGCCCACATCACAGCCGGCGCTCACCGCCGGACCGGTCGGCGCGGCCTCACTGCTGCCGCAGTGCGAACCAGAGCTCCGTCCGTACGTCCATGTCGTCCAGGTCCGTGTCCAGCAGCGTCGCGCAGCGGGCGATGCGCTGGCGGACCGTGTTGCGGTGGACCTGGAGGGCCGTGGCCGTGCGGTCCCAGCTGCCGTGGAGACTCAGCCAACAGCGGAGCGTCTCCGCGAGCGTGGGGGTGAGAGGGGCGAGCAGCGCGCGGGCGTGCGCCTCCGCCTCGGCGTGGGGGACGAGGGCGGCAAGACCCCGGCCGGTGTCGGTGTGGTGGTGGGCCAGCGGGGTACGGGTGGCCACGGCGCGGCCCAGTGCGCGGGCCGCCTGGCCGTCGGCGAGGTCCAGTGCGGTGATGGGGGCCGGGGCGGAGGTGCCGAGTGTCCAGCCGGGCTGCGGGGTGACCCGGTCGCCGCCCGGGACCAGGACCTTGACGGCGTCGCCGCCCCGGCCCGCGTCAACCAGGGCCGACCCGAGGGCGGCGCCCAGCGCCCCGGCGGTGAGCGGGTCCACCGGGCCGCCACCGCTGCGGCGTGCGTGCACCACCGTCCAGAGTTCGGCGCCGCCGAGCAGCGGGGCGACGGCCACCGGGTCCGCGCCGAGCAGCAGCCGCACGAGTGCCGCCGACCGGCCCGCGGCGTCGGCACCCTGATGCGGGGCGGCCAGCAGGGAGAGGAGGACGACCGCGATGCCGGTGACCGTGTGGTCGCCCGCCTCGCGCCGCCCCGTCGCCAGCGCCAGGACGAGCCCCTGCCCGCCGCCGAGCGCGTACGCGAAGAGATACGTGTCGCCGAGGGTGTCGGTCGCGGACGCCGGGGCCGGGGAGGCGGGGGCGGCGGTGGGGGAGACCACGCGGGCCAGCCGGGTCAGGGCCGCCCGTACCTCGGAGGACGGGCGGCGGCCCGCCCCGTGCAGCTCCTCACCGGCCGCGGAGAGCAGCATCGCCCGGCCCGCCAGCTGCGCGGCCAGCTGGTGCAGCACCGCGGGCACCGGGTCCGGCCGGGCCGCCGCCGTCGCCAGCGCCTGCTGGGCGCGCGTCACCCGGCGCAGCTCCCGGTGCCGGGCCTCCGCCATCAGCCGCCACACCGCCCGCGCGATCGCCGTGAACGGCGTCGCCGGCGGCACCTCCACCAGCGGCAGCCCGTGCCGGTCGCACGCCTCGATCAGCGCCTGCGGCACCGCGTCGTGGACCGGGGTGACTCCGAAGCCCAGCGCCGCCGCCCCCGCCTCCACCAGCCGGGCGACATACGTGTCCGGCTCCTTGAGCAGCACTCCGGCGCTCAGCAGCAGCTCACCGCCGAGCAGATACGGGTACGGGTCGGCCATCTCCGAGGTGTGCACCCACAGCAGGTCGACGTGGGCCGGGCCCGCGATCAGGCGCAGTCCGAGGTCCTCGCGGGCGAGCAGTTCGGCCAGCGGGATCGGCGGGGTGGGCGGAGCCGACCCGGTGGGGGCGGAGGGCCCGGTGGGAGTGTCCGACATGGACGGTCCATCCATTGGCTACGGCGAGATTGGATAAAACGTACACTTCAGCGCCGCCTGCGAGCCACCTACCGTCTTCACGAACCACACAACCCCGCAATGACCCGCAACGTGACTGAGACGGAGGAAGCCCATGGCTGTCGACTACGCGGTGATCGTCGTCTATCTGGCGGGCATGCTCGCCATGGGCTGGTGGGGCATGCGCCGCGCCAAGTCCAAGAGCGAATTCCTGGTGGCGGGCCGCCGCCTCGGCCCCTGGATGTACTCCGGGACCATGGCCGCGATCGTCCTCGGCGGCGCCTCCACCATCGGTGGCGTCGGCCTCGGCTACCAGTACGGGCTCTCCGGCGCCTGGATGGTCTTCACCATCGGCCTCGGACTGCTCGCCCTGTCCGTCTTCTTCTCGGCGCGCATCGCCCGGCTGAAGGTCTACACCGTCTCCGAGATGCTCGACCTGCGCTACGGCGGCCGGGCCGGCCTCATCTCCGGCGTCGTCATGTGGGCCTACACGCTGATGCTCGCGGTCACCTCGACCATCGCGTACGCCACCATCTTCGACGTCCTCTTCGACATGAACCGGACCGTCGCGATCATCCTCGGCGGCGCCATCGTCGTCGCGTACTCGACGCTCGGCGGCATGTGGTCGATCACGCTCACGGACATGGTGCAGTTCGTCGTCAAGACGATCGGTGTGCTGCTCCTGCTCCTGCCGATCGCGGTCATCAAGGCCGGCGGCTTCAGCGAGATGAAGGCGAAGCTGCCCACCGAGTACTTCGACCCGCTGGGCATCGGCGGCGAGACGATCTTCACCTACGTGCTGATCTACACCTTCGGCATGCTGATCGGTCAGGACATCTGGCAGCGTGTGTTCACCGCACGCACCGACCGGACCGCCCGCTGGGGCGGCACCGTCGCCGGTACGTACTGCCTGGTCTACGCGCTCGCCGGAGCCGTCATCGGCACCGCGGCCAAGGTCATGTACCCGAAGCTGCCCAGCGCGGACTCCGCCTTCGCGACCATCGTCAAGGACGAACTGCCGGTGGGTGTGCGAGGGCTGGTGCTGGCCGCCGCACTCGCCGCGGTGATGTCGACGTCGTCCGGTGCGCTGATCGCCTGCGCCACCGTCGCCAACAACGACATCTGGTCGAAGCTGCGAGGCGTGGTCTCGCGCGGCCGGGGCGACGAGCACGACGAGGTGAAGGGCAACCGGGTCTTCATCCTCATCATGGGTGTGGCCGTCATCGTCATCGCCATCGCGCTCAATAATGTGGTGGAAGCGCTGACCGTCGCGTACAACCTGCTCGTCGGCGGTCTGCTGGTGCCGATCCTCGGCGGTCTGCTGTGGCGCCGTGGCACGGCGGCCGGTGCGCTGGCCGCGGTGGCAGTGGGCGGCGTGGCCGTGATCGGCCTGATGGCGACGTACGGAATTCTCGCCAACGAGCCGGTCTACTACGGGCTGCCGGCCTCGCTCGCGGTGTACGTGATCGTCTCCCTGGCGACGAAGCCGACCGATGCGGCGGTGCTGATCGCCTGGCGCGAGCGGCTGGCGGGGAAGGGTGCCGACTCGGACGAGACGGCCCCGGAATCCGTGACCGTCTGACCACTAGTCCTCAACACCCCCCAGCGCCTCGACGGCATGGGAGGTGCCCCCTCGACGGGCTCGATCCTGGCCCTGTCGTCCTCAATCGCCGGGCAGGCAATCCGAGCCCGTCCGGCGATTGGGGACGCAACCCGTTGTACCCGCACCACCCCGCGTCATCGGAAGAAAGGCACTCCCCATGAGCAGCAACGAAACGCCGCGCGGCCCCATCGACTCCTCCCGCGTCCCGCGGTACGCCGGGCCAGCGACGTTCGCGCGGCTGCCCCGCCTCGACGAGGTCGGCACCGCCGATGTCGCCGTCGTCGGCGTGCCCTTCGACACGGGTGTCTCGTACCGCCCCGGCGCCCGCTTCGGCGGCAACGCCATCCGTGAGGCGTCGCGCCTGCTGCGCCCGTACAACCCGGCGCAGGACGCCTCGCCGTTCGCCCTCGCGCAGGTCGCCGACGCCGGTGACATCGCCGCCAACCCGTTCAACATCAACGAGGCCGTCGAGACGATCGAGGCCGCGGCCGACGATCTGCTCGGTACCGGCGCCCGCATGATGACGCTCGGCGGCGACCACACCATCGCGCTGCCCCTCCTGCGCTCCGTCGCGAAGAAGCACGGCCCCGTCGCCCTGCTCCACTTCGACGCCCACCTCGACACGTGGGACACCTACTTCGGCGCCGAGTACACCCACGGCACGCCGTTCCGCCGGGCCGTCGAGGAGGGCATCCTCGACACGTCCGCGCTCTCCCACGTCGGCACGCGCGGCCCGCTGTACGGCAAGCAGGACCTCGACGACGACGCCAAGATGGGCTTCGGCATCGTCACCTCCGCCGACGTCATGCGCCGCGGTGTCGACGAGATCGCCGACCAGCTGCGCCAGCGCATCGGCGACCGCCCGCTGTACATCTCCATCGACATCGACGTCCTGGACCCGGCGCACGCGCCCGGCACCGGCACCCCCGAGGCCGGCGGTCTCACCTCCCGCGAGCTCCTCGAGATCGTCCGCGGCCTGTCCTCCTGCAACCTGGTCTCCGCCGACCTGGTCGAGGTCGCCCCCGCGTACGACCACGCGGAGATCACCTCCGTCGCCGCCTCCCACACGGCGTACGAACTCACGACGATCATGTCCCGCCAGATCGCGGCGGCGAAGGGGGTCGAGGGCAAGTGACCCACGACCACCACGACGAGCGCCCGCAGCTCACCCCCGAGCAGATCGCGGCCGCGCTGAACCCGTCGGCCGGACGCAACGGCGGCGACCTCGTCGTCGAGACCCTCCAGGGCCTCGGCGCGACCACCGTCTTCGGCCTGCCCGGCCAGCACGCGCTCGGCATGTTCGACGCGCTGCGCCGCTCGTCCCTCTCGTACGTCGGCCTGCGCGTCGAGAACAACGCCGGCTTCGCCGCCGACGCATACGGCCGGATCACCGGGGAAGTCGCCCCTCTGCTGCTCTCCACCGGCCCGGGGGCGCTCACCTCCCTCGCCGCGCTCCAGGAGGCGGCGGCCGCCTCGGCGCCCGTGCTGGCCATCTCCAGCCAGATCCCGACCGCGGGCCTGGGCGGCGGGCGCCACGGCTATCTGCATGAACTCCGGGACCAGAAGGCGTCGTTCCGCGACGTCGTGAAGTCCGTCCACACGGTCCGTACGGCGTCGCAGATCCCGTCCGCGATCGCCGCCGCCTGGGAGTCCGCGCTGACGGCCCCGCACGGCCCGGTCTGGATCGAGATCCCGCAGGACGTGCTCCTCGCCGAGACCACCTTGCCGGCGGTCACCGCGATGGACGCCACACCGCGACCGCTGCACGCCCGCCCCGAACTGACCGCCGTGGCGGCCCACCTGCTGGCGAACGCCGAACGACCGGCGATCATCGCGGGCGGCGGAGTCGTACGCTCCGACGCGTCCGGCAAGCTGCTCGCCCTCGCGGAGAAGATCGACGCCCCGGTCGTCACCACGTTCGGCGGCAAGGGCGCCTTTCCCTGGGAGCACCCGCTCTCGCTCCAGTCCTGGCTGGAGGACCGTCACACGACGGACTTCCTCGAAGCGGCGGACGTCCTGCTGGTCATCGGCTCCGGACTGGGCGAACTCTCCTCGAACTACCACACGTTCAGCCCGCGCGGCCGGGTCATCCAGATCGAGGCGGACGCCGGGAAGCTGGAGTCCAACCACCCCGCGCTCGGCATCCACGCCGACGCCCGCGAGGCCCTTGCCGACCTCCTCGAAGCGGTCGACCGCCGCGAGGACCCGTCGGCCGCGGGCCGCGTCCGTACGGTGCTCGCAGCGGTACGCGAACGGATCGCCGGCCAGGACCTCACCCTGGAACAGCAGCTCATCGCCTCGGTGCGCGAAGCGCTGCCCGACACGTCCCCGAGCTTCTGGGACATGACGATCCTCGCCTACTGGGCCTGGTCCGCCTTCGACGCCCGCCACCCCAACACCATGCACTCGGCGCAGGGCGCGGGCGGTCTCGGCTACGGCTTCCCGGCCGCGCTCGGCGCGGCGGCGGCCGACCGTACGAAGCCGGTCCTGGCGGTCTCCGGCGACGGCGGCGCGATGTACTCGATCGCGGAACTGGCCACGGCCCGTCAGTACGACCTGCCGGTCACCTGGCTGATCATCGATGACGGCGGCTACGGCATCCTGCGCGAGTACATGACGGGCGCGTTCGGCGAGGCCACGGCGACGGAACTGTCCCGCCCGGACTTCGTCGCCCTCGCCGAGTCGTTCGGCGTGCCGGCGGTCCGCACGACCCCGGAGACGCTCGCCGACGACCTGGCGAAGTCCTTCTCGGAGCCCGGTCCTTCGGTCGTCGTGCTCCCGGCGCTGCTGAGGATGTTCGAGCCGACGCATCTGTAGGCTGCGGCCCACCGAGGTTCCGGGGCGCGGACTCGGAACCTCCCCTCGTCCGCGAGGTCTTCCACGACCTCGCGGACGAGTCGGTCGCTCGCCCCGAAGCCGGTGTCCCCGCGTCACAACCCGGCCTTCCGGGCGGGGCGCGTACAACTTTTCGTCCGCTCAGAAGTCTTCTGTGTGCCAGGTGTGCAGGGGGCGCACCACGCAGACCACTCAGGGGGAGACGTCTCATGACGGACCGGCCTCGTATCCACCGCCGCGCACACACCGCGCTCGCCGTCACGCTCGCCGCGGGTGTGCTCGCACCCCTGGCCCTCGCCGCCACGCCCGCCGCGGCCGCGACACCGACGGTGAGCTGTACCTCCGGCAAGGCGGGGCTCGCCGCCAAGCTTTCGAAGGACATCACCGCCGCACTCAAGGGGCGCTCGTCGACCACGGCGGTCGCGCTCTACGACCGGACCACCAAGACGTCGTGCACGATGCGGTCCACGAGCAAGTACGACTCCGCGAGCGTCGTGAAGGCGACCGTCCTCGCGACGTTGCTCTGGGACAACAAGAAGCACAACCGCTATCTCACGCAGCGCGAGGTCAACCTCGCCACCGCCATGATCACCAAGTCCGACAACGACGCGACCACCAGCCTGTGGAAGCAGCTCGGCGTGACCAAGGTGAAGGCGTTCCTGAAGGCCGCGGAGATGACGCACACCGTGCCCGGCTCCGGCGGCTACTGGGGACTGACCCAGATCACCGCGCAGGACGAGCTGCGACTGCTGTCCCTGCTGACCGCGAAGAACTCCGTGCTCAGTGACAACTCGCGCGCGTACGAGCTCGGCCTGATGCACAAGGTCATCTCCTCGCAGCGGTGGGGGACGCCCGCCGGTGCTCCGTCCGGGGTGACCGTCCAGGTCAAGAACGGCTGGCTGCCGCGCGCCACGCACGGCTGGCGGGTGCACAGCATCGGCGCGTTCACCGGGAAGGGGCACGACTACGGGATCACCGTGCTCACCCAGGACAACAAGACGATGAACGACGGCATCAACACCATCCAGGCGGTCGCCCGGGCCATACACAAGGACCTGAACCCGGCCGCCACCGCGCAGACGACGGTCGCCCCGCCGGCGAAGCCGCAGGAAGCGGTTCCGGCGGTGCCCGGGGCTTCCGCGGTGCCGATGGTGACGGCCACACCGCAGTCGTAGTTCCTCGCGGGTCCAGCCTGATCCGAACGAGAGGCCCTAGGCCGAACGGACCATCTTTGTGACGGCGGGATGAAATCCGCAGCTGACCGCGTTGGTGCCTTCCGGTAGATCAGGTCGAACGGGAGGCACCGGTGACGGACGCAGGCACGGACGCGGAGCGGCAGGGCTGGGCCCGGCGGCTGGGCGGCTACGCATGGCGCTACCGGCGCAATGTGCTGCTGGCACTCGGCTCGTCGCTCGCCGGGATGGCCGTGCTGGCGCTCGTCCCGCTGATCACCAAGGTGATCATCGACGATGTCGTCGGCAACCACACCCGCTCCCTCGGAGTCTGGACCGGCCTCCTGATTGCCGCGGCCCTGCTGGTGTACATATCGACCTACATCCGCCGCTACTACGGCGGCCGGCTCGCCCTCGACGTACAGCACGATCTGCGTACCGAGATGTACGGGACGCTCACCCGGCTCGACGGGAAGCGGCAGGACGAGCTGTCCACCGGGCAGGTCGTCGGGCGCGCCACCAGCGACCTTCAGCTGATCCAGGGGCTTCTGTTCATGCTCCCGATGACCATCGGGAACGTGCTGCTCTTCCTCATCTCACTGGTGATCATGGCGTGGCTCTCCCCGTTGCTGACCCTGGTCGCGATCGCCGTCGCCCCCGCCCTCTGGTTCATCGCCCGCCGCTCCCGCTCCCGGCTCTTCCCCGCCACCTGGTACGCCCAGAGCCAGGCCGCCGCAGTCGCCGGAGTCGTCGACGGGGCCGTCTCCGGGGTCCGGGTCGTCAAGGGGTTCGGGCAGGAGGAGCAGGAGACCGGCAAGCTGCGCGAGGTCGGGCGGAAGCTGTTCGCCGGGCGGCTGCGCACCATCCGGCTGAACGCCAGGTACACCCCCGCCCTCCAGGCCGTCCCCGCGCTCGGCCAGGTCGCGATGCTGGCGCTCGGCGGCTGGCTCGCCACCCGCGGCGAGATCACCCTCGGTACGTTCGTGGCGTTCTCCAGCTATCTCTCCCAGCTCGTCGGGCCGGTCCGGATGCTCGCCATGGTGCTCACCGTCGGGCAGCAGGCCCGCGCCGGTGTGGAGCGCGTACTCGAACTGATCGACACCGAGCCCACCATGCGGGACGGCACGGTGGAGCTCCCGGCGGACGCCCCCGCGCGCGTCGAGTTCGACGACGTCCGGTTCGGGTACGCTCCGCTTCGCTCCGCCTCCGCTCGAGATACAGACCTTGGAGGCGGAGCCCCCGAGCGGCTGGTCCTCGACGGGTTCTCGCTGACCATCGAGCCTGGTGAGACCGTCGCCGTCGTCGGTGCCTCCGGCAGCGGGAAGTCCACCGTCTCCCTGCTGCTGCCCCGCTTCTACGACGTGTCGCACGGCGCCGTGCTGGTCGGCGGTCACGACGTCCGCGAGCTCACCCAGGACTCGCTGCGGGCAGCCATCGGCCTCGTACCGGAGGACAGCTTCCTCTTCTCCGACACGGTCCGCGCCAACATCGCGTACGGGCACCCGGACGCCACCCAGGACCAGATCGAGCAGGCCGCCCGAGCCGCCCAGGCGGACCGTTTCATCGCCCATCTGCCCCTCGGCTACGACACCAAGGTCGGCGAGCACGGCCTGACCCTCTCCGGCGGCCAGCGCCAGCGGGTCGCGCTCGCCCGCGCCATCCTCACCGACCCCCGGCTGCTTCTCCTCGACGACGCCACCTCCGCCGTCGACGCCCGCGTCGAGCACGAGATCCACGAGGCCCTGGCGCAGGTGATGGCGGGCCGCACGACCCTGCTGATCGCCCACCGCCGCTCGACCCTCGGCCTCGCCGACCGGATCGCCGTCCTGGAGAAGGGCCGGCTCGCCGACATCGGTACGCACGAGGAGCTGGAGCGCCGCTCCCCGCTCTACCGGCGTCTGCTCACCGACCCGGACGAGCTGGGCGGCACCTCCCCGGGCCACCAGCCGGTCCTGGCCGACACGGCCATCGAGGACGACCGGGCGCTCCAGGAGGAGCTGGAAGCCGACTTCGACGCCGAGCGCGGTATCAGCCCCGGGCTGTGGGTCCGCAAGGAGGAGCCCCGCGACACCGGCGCCGCCGGCATGCCCGCCACCCCCGAGCTGCTCGCCCAGGTCGAGGCGCTGCCCCCGGCCACCGACATCCCGGACATCGACGAGGCGCGCGCCGTGCGCCCCGAGGCGTCGTACGGGCTGCGCCGGCTGCTGCACGGCTTCGGCCTGCCGCTGTTGGTGAGCCTCGCGCTCGTCGCCGTCGACGCCGGCATGAGCCTGCTCCTGCCGGTGCTGATCCGGCACGGCATCGACCAGGGCGTCACGCAGATGGCGCTCGGCGCGGTATGGGCAGCCTCCGCGATCGCCCTGCTCGTCGTACTGGCGCAGTGGGCGGCGCAGATCGGCGAGACCCGGATGACCGGCCGCACCGGCGAGCGGGTGCTCTACTCACTGCGCTTGAAGATCTTCGCGCAGCTCCAGCGGCTCGGCCTCGACTACTACGAGCGCGAGCTGACCGGCCGCATCATGACCCGGATGACGACGGACGTCGACGCGCTGTCCACGTTCTTGCAGACCGGTCTGGTCACGGCCTTCGTCTCCGTCGTCACGTTCTTCGGCATCATGGTCGCGCTGCTCGTCCTCGACGTCCAGCTCGCACTCGTCGTCTTCGCGACGCTTCCGGTGCTGGTCATCGGTACGTTCTTCTTCCGCCGCAAGAGCGTCAAGGCGTACGAACTGGCCCGTGAGCGGATCAGCGTCGTCAACGCCGACCTCCAGGAGTCCGTCTCCGGGCTCCGGATCGTGCAGGCGTTCCGCCGCGAGCGGGACGGCGCCGAGCGGTTCGCCGGCCGCAGTGACCACTACCGCGAGGCCCGGGTGCGTGGCCAGTGGCTGATCTCGGTCTACTTCCCGTTCGTGCAGCTGCTGTCGTCGGTGGCCGCGGCCGCCGTACTGATCGTGGGTGCGGGCCGGGTCGACAACGGCACACTCACCACCGGCGCGCTCGTCGCGTATCTGCTCTACATCGACCTGTTCTTCGCGCCCGTGCAGCAGCTCTCCCAGGTCTTCGACGGCTACCAGCAGGCCACCGTCTCGCTCGGCCGCATCCAGGAACTCCTCCGGGAGCCGACCTCCACCGCCGACTCCGTGGAGCCGCTGGACGTCCTGTCGCTGCGCGGCGAGATCGCGTTCGAGGACGTGTCCTTCGCGTACGGCGCCGACGACGAGGAGGAAGAGGCCCTCACCGGCATCGACCTGCGGATCCCGGCCGGTCAGACCGTCGCGTTCGTCGGCGAGACCGGCGCAGGGAAGTCCACCCTCGTCAAGCTCGTCGCCCGGTTCTACGACCCGACGGGCGGACGGGTCACGGCGGACGGCACCGATCTGCGCCACCTCGACCTCACGGCGTACCGGCACCGGCTCGGCGTGGTACCGCAGGAGGCCTATCTCTTCGAGGGTACGGTCCGTGACGCCATCGCCTACGGGCGGCCGGACGCCACCGACGCGCAGGTGGAGGCCGCGGCCCGGGCGGTCGGTGCCCACGACATGATCGCCACGCTGGACGGCGGTTATCTGCACGAGGTCGCCGAGCGGGGCCGTAACCTCTCGGCCGGCCAGCGCCAGCTGATCGCACTCGCCCGCGCCGAACTGGTCGACCCGGACATCCTGCTGCTGGACGAGGCGACCGCCTCCCTGGACCTCGCCAGCGAGGCCCTGGTCAACCAGGCGACCGACCGGCTCACCGGCCGCCGCACCACCCTCGTCGTCGCCCACCGGCTGACCACGGCCGCCCGCGCCGACCGGGTCGTGGTGATGGACCACGGCCGGGTCGTCGAGGACGGCACGCATGACGAACTCCTCGCCGGGGAAGGGCACTACGCCGTGCTGTGGCGGACCTTCATCGGGGAGGACGAGCCCGCGGGGGTCTGAGCCGGGCGGGTCTCAGCGGATGCCGGAGATCTTGCCGGTCCGCAGGTCCGACTGAACTGTCAGATAGGTGTACGTGGGGTGCTTGCCGCCGCTCCAGGTGAGCCGCACCTTCGACCAGGTGTGACCGGCGCCGCTGTCGCCCGCGGTGACCTTGAAGGCGAGCGGGGTGTTCTGGGCACGCAGGACACCGTCCGCATGGTTGCGCGCCTCCCAGGTGCGTAGCTGCGAGCGGAGCGCGGGCGTGAGGTAGAACGCCCGGAGCGCGGTCGTGAGTGTGCCGCCGCCCTCGGTGCCGCCGCCCTCGGTGCCGGCGGCGTCGATGTAGGCGCCGTAGAAGTGGGCGACCTGCTGGTAGGCCGGGGCCGAGGCGGTGCTGCGTACCGTCGCCGGGGCCGCGGGGGCCTGCGGTGCTGCCGCGGCGGCCGGGACCACGGCGGCGGCGAGCAGAGCGGTGATGAGCAGGGCGCGGCCTGCGGTGTGGCGGCCGGGCGTGTTGCGGAGTTGGACCACGGCAGTTCCTTCCTTTCGTATGACTCTGCCCTGTTGGACACGTGTTGTGGTGATTCGGTTGCGTCGGATGCGTAGCTCGCCGGGTGCAACCTCCGGATGGCCTCTCGCGTCGTACGCATGTACGCGTATGTGGCACGTTTGGCGAGAGTGTTCGATGGAGCGGATGGGGTGGCTGGGGTGATGGGCCTGCTGGGGATCAGAGGAACCGGAAGGGCGGCAAAGGGCGGCGGGGGTCGGCAGGCGCTGGTGCAGTTGCTCGTCCTGGCGCTGGTGAGCGCCGTCGGGCTGGTGCTCGGCGGTACCGGAGCGAGCAGCGCCGACGCCGTGTCGGCGTGCGGCGGACGGCCCGCGAAGACGGTGAAGTTCGCGACCGGCGAGCTGCGCGTCTACCGGAGCCGCGCCTACGCCTGCGCGGTCACCGTCGCCAAGAAGCCGGGCAAGCGCCGCCAGATGTCCGTCCAGCTACAGGCACGCGGTGCCCGGCCCGTCGGTGACAGCGGCAGATACACCACGCAGGCGGGCCCGGTGACGGTGCCCGCGCTGCACCGCTGCATACGGGCCACGGGCTCGATCTCCGGGACATCGCGCTCCACGGGCTGGATCCTCTGCTGACGCCGCCTGCCTGACGCCGGGACAACAGGGTCTGGCGGGCCGGGTGTTGCCCCCGCTAGGTTCACGACGAATGTTGTGAATCAAGGGGAGGGTGTATGCGCAAGGCGCTCAGAGGTTTTCTGTCGCTGGCGGTGCTCATAGGCACCGTGACCGCGACGGGTGCCTCGGTCGGTGCGGCCACCGCCGCTGAACCGGCCGCGTTGGATTCCGCCCAGGCCGCTGCGGCCGGTGACAGCGGTACGAGCACGGACATCAAGGACCGCATCCTGGCCATCCCCGGGATGAGTCTGATCGAGGAGAAGCCGTACGAGGGCTACCGCTACTTCGTCCTCAACTACACCCAGCCGATCGACCACCGGCACCCGTCCAAGGGCACGTTCCAGCAGCGGATCACCCTGCTGCACAAGGACACGTCCCGCCCGACGGTCTTCTACACCAGCGGCTACAACGTCTCCACGAACCCCAGCCGCTCCGAGCCGACCCGGATCATCGACGGCAACCAGGTCTCGCTGGAGTATCGCTTCTTCACCCCGTCCCGCCCGGCACCCGCCGACTGGTCGAAGCTCGACATCTGGCAGGCCGCCAGCGACCAGCACCGCGTCTTCACCGCGCTGAAGCAGATCTACTCCAAGAACTGGCTGACCACCGGTGGCTCGAAGGGCGGCATGACCGCCACGTACTTCGAGCGCTTCTACCCCAAGGACATGGACGGCGTCGTCGCGTACGTCGCGCCGAACGACGTGGTCAACAAGGAGGACTCGGCGTACGACCGGTTCTTCGAGAACGTCGGTACGAAGGAGTGCCGCGACCGGCTGGAGGGTGTGCAGCGCGAGGCGCTGATCCGCCGCGAGCCGCTGGAGAAGAAGTACAAGGAGTACGCCGACACGAACGGCTACACCTTCAACACCGTCGGATCGCTCGACAAGGCGTACGAAGCCGTCGTCATGGACTACGTCTGGGCGTACTGGCAGTACAGCCTGCTCGCCGACTGCGACACCATCCCCGCCGACGCCAGGACCGCCCCCGACCAGGCGATCTGGGACTCGATCAACACCATCTCCGGCTTCTCCGCCTACGTGGACCAGGGCCTGAGCACGTACACGCCGTACTACTACCAGGCGGGCACCCAGCTCGGCTCGCCGGACATCGAGCAGCCGTGGCTCGGCCATCTCAGCCGGTACGGGTACCAGCCGCCGCGCAATTTCGTGCCGCGCTCCATCCCGATGAAGTTCCAGCCGTCGGTGATGCGCGACGTCGACAGCTGGGTGAAGCACCACGCCCACCACATGCTGTACGTGTACGGGGAGAACGACCCGTGGGGCGCGGAGCGCTTCCGCCTCGGTGCGGGCGCTCGTGACAGCTACGTCTACACGGTGGCGGGCGGCAACCACGGCTCCAATGTGGCCGGTCTCGCCGCCGACGAGAAGGCGAATGCCACCGCGGCCATTCTGCGCTGGGCGGGCGTCGCCCCGGCCGCCGTGCAGTCGGACCCGGCGAAGGCGAAGCCGCTCGCTCCGTACGACGCGCGCCTCGACAAGAAGGACGTGACGAGCGAGCGCAGGCAGGGCCCCGTGCTGCGGCCGTAACAGGCCGGCACGGCGTGCTGCGTGCCGGGCCCGAACCGTACGGTTCGGACCCGGCACGCGCGCAGTCCCTCGGGTCAGTACGTCAGCCCGTAGCCGACCGGGTACAGCACCTGCGTCGGGTCGCCCGCCTGCTGCACCGGTACCGGCAGCCTGCCCTGCGGTTCGGCGCGGCCCGCGATCACCCGGGCGGCCGCCCGCAGTTCGACATCCGTCCAGGAGTAGGCGGCCAGGCTCGCCGCGTGCGCGGGCAGCTGGGCGATGTCGTACGGGTTGCGGATCGCGAGTGTGATCACCGGGACACCGGTCGCCACGAGGGCGCCGACCAGGGTGCGTTGCGAGTTGGTCGCCGAGACGTTGTACGTCCCCACGATCACCGCGTCCTTGCCCTGCGCCGCCGCCACCGCCTCGGTGATCTTCGCCTGGGTGGGTGCGGTGCCGGTGGACAGTGCGGTCGCCGCGTAACCCAGTTCGCCGAAGGCGGCGGCGAGGGTGGTGGTCGGCGGCCCGGTGGTGCCGGACGGGGAGGCCGGATCGGCGCCGACCACCAGAAGGTTCTTGTGGGAGCGGCGGGAAAGCGGCAGCACCGCACCGTCGTTGGTGAGCAGCGTGGTGGTGTGTTCGGCGATCCGGTCGGCGGCGGCGAGATGCGCCCGGGTGCCGACGGCACGGTCCACGCCCCGGTGGGTGACGAACGGGTCGTCGAACAGCCCCAGCTTCATCTTCAGCCGCAGGATGCGCAGGATCGATTCCTCGATCCGGGCCTCGCTGATCTCGCCGCTCTTCACGGCCGCGAGGAGCGCGTTCCAGGAGACATCGAGGTTCGGCGGATTCAGCAGCTGGTCCACACCCGCCTGCAGGGCCAGGACGGGCACACGCTCGTCGCCGTACTTCGTCCGCACGCCCTCCATGCCGAGCGAGTCCGTGACCACGACACCGTCGTAGCCGAGCTCCTCGCGCAGGATGCCGGTGAGGATCGGCCGGGACAGCGTGGCCGGGTCCTCGGCCGGGTCGAGAGCGGGGACGACGATGTGCGCGGTCATGATCGCGTCGATGCCGGCGGCGATCGCGGCCCGGAACGGCGGGGAGTCCAGCTCGGCCCACTGCTCGCGGGTGTGGTGGATGTACGGGAGACCGGTGTGGCTGTCGGTGTTCGTGTCACCGTGGCCGGGGAAGTGTTTGGCCGTCGAGGCGATCCCGGCGACCTGATACCCCTTCACCTGGGCGGCGACCATCGCGGCCACGGCCTGCGGATCGGCGCCGAAGGAGCGTACGCCGATGACCGGGTTGGCGGGGTTGACGTTGACATCGGCATCCGGGGCGTAGTTCTGGTTGATGCCGATCGCGGCCAGCTCGGTGCCTGCGATCTTCCCGGCCCGGCGGGCGTCGGAGGACGAACCGCCCGCACCCAGCGCCATCGCGCCCGGCATCAGCGTGGCGGGCTCGCCGACGCGGCAGACGATGCCGTGCTCCTGGTCGGTGGAGATGAGAAGCGGCAGGGGAGTGGGACCGGCGAGACCGGCGCGCTGGATGCCGTTGGAGAGGTCGGCGATCTGGTGCGGGTCACGGGTGTTGTGCGCCCAGGTGAAGTAGATGATGCCGCCGACGTGGTACTTGGCGATCAGCTCGGCGGCGGTACGGACCCCGATCTCGGCGAGGTTGGCGTCGATGTCGGCCTGGTCGGGTTCGGTGGCGGAGTGCCCGTACACCCGCATCACGAAGAGCTGACCGACCTTCTCCTCCAGGCTCATCCGGGAGATGAGCTGCCTGAGGCGCTTGGTGGCGGAGGCGGAGGAGGAAGCGGAGGCGGCGCCGGCTCCGGGGGCGGAGACCGCGCCGGTCGCGGCCGCTGCGACAGTCGCGGCGGTGGCGGTGAGGAGGGTGCGTCTGGAGGTGCGGTGGTGCACGTGAGCTCCTTCGGCCGTTCTCGGTGACGAGGGGGTGGTGAAAGAAACTTCCAATGTTCACGGATATCCAGAAAGTAACTACCGGTCAAGAGGACAGCCCAAACTGAGCCCATCCGGCGAACGAGGGCAGGCGCGGGCGCATCCCGCGCACCCTTATCCCCCCGCGCCCCTTTCCCCCGCACCCCCGAAGAGGCCCCACCCCTACGCCAGCCCCACCCTCGCCCCCCGCGCCTGAAGGGCCGTCACCGCCGCCGTGATCGCCGGCCGCCGAGCCGCCTCCGTCCGCCACACCGCGTACAGCCTCCGCACCGGCACGGGATCGAGCCGCACCGCCACCACCCCGGCCGGCAGCGGCCCGCGCCCCAGCCGCGGGATCATCGCGACGCCGAGACCGGCGGCGAGCAGTGCCAACTGGGTGTGGTTCTCCTCCGCCTGGTGCCGGATGTCCGGCTCGTAACCCGCCGCCCGCAGCGTCCGTACGAGCCAGTCGTGGCAGACCGTCCCCGGCGGCTGGCAGATCCACCGCTCCTTCGCCAGCTCCTCGCGTCGCACCGCGTCCCGCCCGGCCAGCCGGTGGCCCTCGGTCACCAGCAGATCGCACCGGTCGTCGCCGATCACCGCCTGTGCCACGCCCTCCGGGGCAGGCAGCGGGGCGATGTCCCAGTCGTGCGCGACCGCCAGGTCGATCACGCCCTTGGCCACCAGATCGACGGACAGATGCGGATCGACCTCGGTCAGCCGGACGTCCAGAGTCGGGTGGTCCTGCTCCAACTCGGTCAGCACACCGGGCAGCAGACCGCGCGCCGCAGAGGCGAAGGCGCCGATCGACAGCCGCCCGGTGGGCAGCCCCCGACGCTCCTCCAGCGTCGTCTCGGCACGCTCCACGATCGCCAGCAACTGCTGGGCGGTGGCGGCGAGATGGAGCGCCTCCTCGGTGAGCGCGACTCCGCGACCACGCCGTTCCAGCAGTGTGGTACGGGTCTCCCGCTCCAGCTTGGTGATCTGCTGGGAGACCGCCGACGGGGTGTAGCCGAGAGCTGCCGCGGCGCCCGCGACGGAGCCGTGGACGGAGATGGCGTGCAGGGCGCGCAGTCGGGACAGATCGAGCACCGGAACCTCCCGGACCTTGCCGATTCATTAGCGATGCTCAATTCCACCATGAAGAAATCCGCGCTGGTGCTACATGGTCCGGGCAGGTGACCCTCGGTCCATGCGTCCCCTTCACATAGCCCTGGCCGCCCTGGTGGCTGCCGTCTGGGGTGTCAATTTCGTCGTCATCGAGGTCGGTCTCGGCCACTTCCCGCCGCTGCTCTTCTCCGCCCTGCGCTTCCTGGTCGCCGCCCTGCCCGCGGTGTTCTTCGTCGGACGCCCCAAGGTCGCCTGGAAGTGGATCGTGGGCGTCGGACTCGTCCTCGGAGTGGCGAAGTTCGGGCTGCTCTTCATCGGCATGGACCGGGGGATGCCCGCCGGACTCTCCTCCCTGGTGCTTCAGGTCCAGGCGGTCTTCACGGCCCTGTTCGCGGCGCTGGCGCTCGGCGAACGACCGGGCAAGGTCAGGATGCTGGGAATGGCGGTGGCCCTCGCGGGCATCGGGGTGGCGGCGGTCGACGAGGGCGCGAGCGGCCCCGTGCTCGCCTTCGTCCTGGTGATCGCGGCGGCGGCGTGCTGGGGCGTGTCCAACGTCCTGACCCGCAAGGCCGCCCCGCCGGACTCCCTCAACTTCATGTTGTGGGTGTCGACCGTGCCCGTACTGCCGCTGCTCGGCCTCTCCCTCCTCTTCGAAGGCTGGGACCGCGACGCCGACGCGCTCGCCGCGCTGGACTGGAGCGGCGCCGGCATCATCGTGTACGTCGCCTGGATCACGACGGTCTTCGGCTTCGGGGCGTGGGGCTTCCTGCTGCGTCACTACCCGGCGTCGTCCGTGGCGCCGTTCACCCTGCTCGTCCCGGTCTTCGGGATGTCATCGGCGGCGTTGCTGCTCGACGAGTCGGTGAGCCGACTGCGGTGGTGCGCGGCGGCGCTGCTGGTGGGCGGGGTGGCGTTGACATCTCTGGCGGGGACGCGACGGCCGAGTCCCGCGACGACGGAGACCGCGGAACCGCAGCCGGCGCGTGCCTGAACCCGGGCACTACTCCTTCGGCGCGCCCAGCCGCAGCAGATGGTCGCGTCCCGTGCTCAGCAGCCCGGGCAGGTCGGCCGCGCCCGGGTGCCAGCGCTTCTCGTACTCCCAGCAGACCCAGCTGTCCGGGTCCAGGGTGTCCAGGCATGCGCGGAGCGGCAGCACCCCGGCGCCGAGGGGCAGCGGAGTGACATCGTCCGCCGACGCGATGTCCTTCACCTGTACGTATCCCAGGTGCGGGGCGAGAACCGCATGGCTCGCGGCCGGCTCCTCGCCGGCCAGCCAGGTGTGCATGATGTCCCACAGCGCACCGACCTGCCGGTGCCCGACCGTCCCCACGACACGGGCCACTGCGGCCCCGGCCCGGTGCGAGTCATGGGTCTCCAGGAGGATCCGTACGCCCAGATCGGCGGCGTACGGAGCGGCGGCGCCCAGCCGACGGGCGGCGTTCGCATCGGCCGTGTCCGGGTCCAGCCCGCCACCCCCGGGGAATACCCGGACATTCGACGCGCCGAGATCCCGCGCCAGCTCCAGCAGGCCGGCGAGCTCGTCCAGCACCGGCTGGTCGTCTCCCTCGGCGGCGACCCGGACGTACCCGGCGACGGTCAGGATCTCGACGCCGCCCCGCTTGAACTCATCGGCCACGTCGGCGCGTTCGGCCGACGAGAGTCCCGGGTGCACCGGCTCCTCGGGGTGGGCGCGCAGCTCCACCCCCTGATAGCCGTGCTCGACGGCGAGCCGGATGACGTCGGCGACCGGCATCCCCGGCACTCCGAGGGTCGAGAAAGCGAGCTTCACGTGCGTTTTCCTTCCGTCGGTACGTGCCCCTGCGCCGTACGGACCGGACAGCGGCCCGCACATCATCGGCCCACGGCACGCGGTACGCGTACCCCCGACCCGGCGGCGGAACCCGGCCGGGTCACTTCCGTGGCGGCGCCGTCGACCCCCGGACCATCAGCTCCGCCGCGATCGTCGCGATGCCCCCCGGCGGCGGAGTCTCCTTGCCCATCGCCAGCCGGCCCGCCCGTGCCCCCGCCTCGAACAGCGGCAGTCGGACGGTCGTCAGCGCCGGGACCGCGTCCACCGAGAACGGCAGGTCGTCGAATCCGGCCACGGAGATGTCCTCGGGGATGCGGAAGCCGCGGTCCCTGATCGCCGCGCTCGCGCCCAGGGCCACTGTGTCGTTGGCGGCGACGATCGCCGTCACCTCCGGTTCGCGGCGCAGGAGTTCGAGTGTCGCGTCGTAACCGGACCGGCGGTCGTACGGGCCGTGCACGGTGAGGCGCTCCTCGTCGCCGCCCAGCCCGGCATCCTGCATCGCCTCCCGGTGACCTTCCAGCCGGTGACGGGTCGTCGTCCGCTCCAGGGGGCCGGCGACATAGCCGATCCGCCGGTGGCCGAGCGAGATCAGATGCTCCGTGAGGCGCCGGCCACCGCCCCGGTTGTCGAAGGCGAGCGCCGCCACGATCGCCTCGCCCTCCGGCAGCGGGGGCCGCCCGCACAGCACCACCCGGGTCCCCGCGTCCGCGAGTTTCGCCAGTTTCGCGTTCATCGCGGCCTGGTGCGCCGGGTCCTCCACGGCGCCGCCGGTGAGGATGACGGCTGCGGCGCGCTGGCGCTGGAGCAGGGTGAGGTAGGTGAGTTCGCGTTCGGGGGAGCCACCGGTGTTGCAGACGACGGCGAGTTTCTCGCCCCCGGCCCGCCCGGAGCCGTCGCCCGGCCCGCCGATCTCGGTCTGCGCCGCCCCGGCCATGATTCCGAAGAACGGGTCGGCGATGTCGTTGACCAGGATGCCGACCAGGTCGGACGTGGCGGCGGCGAGCGAACTGGCCGGTCCGTTCAGTACGTAGTCGAGGTCGTCCACCGCGCGCAGCACCCGCTCCCGGGTGGATGCCGCGACCGGATAGTTGCCGTTGAGCACGCGGGAAACGGTGGCGGGCGACACCCGGGCGCGAGCCGCCACATCCGCCAGGGTGACTGTCATCGCTTCCTCCGAGGGTTTTGGACCGGGCCCTCTTGTCCAGGCCGCTGTCGGCAGGCTAGCGTCATACCGTATAGAAAGCGCTTGCTACCGCTGTATGGAGGAACTTCGTGACACGCAGGACAGTGCGCATCGCCATGAACGGCGTCACGGGTCGCATGGGATACCGGCAGCACCTGGTGCGCTCGATCCTCGCGATCCGCGAGCAGGGCGGCCTCGACCTCGGCGACGGCGAGGTGCTGTGGCCCGAACCCGTCCTCGTCGGCCGCCGCGCCCACGCGCTGGAGGAACTCGCCGCTCAGCACGGTCTGACCGAGTGGTCGACCGACCTCGACGCGGTCCTCGCGGACGAGTCGATCGACATCTACTTCGACGCCCAGGTCACCTCGGCCCGCGTCGAAGCGATCAAGAAGGCGATCGCCGCGGGCAAGCACATCTACACCGAGAAGCCCACCGCCACGGACGTCGAGGGCGCCCTGGAGCTGGCCCGCCTCGCCCGCGACGCCGGAATAAAGCACGGTGTAGTCCAGGACAAGATCTTCCTGCCGGGTCTGCTGAAGCTGAAGCGCCTCATCGACGGCGGCTTCTTCGGAGAGATCCTCTCCGTGCGCGGCGAGTTCGGCTACTGGGTCTTCGAGGGCGACTGGCAGGAGGCCCAGCGCCCGTCCTGGAACTACCGGGCCGAGGACGGCGGCGGCATCGTCGTCGACATGTTCCCGCACTGGGAGTACGTACTCCACGAGCTGTTCGGCCAGGTCAAGACCGTCCAGGCACACGTCCAGACGCACATCCCGCAGCGCTGGGACGAGCAGGGGAAGCCGTACGCCGCCACCGCCGACGACGCCGCCTACGGCATCTTCCAGCTGGCGAGCGGCGCCGTCGCCCAGATCAACTCCTCCTGGGCCGTGCGCGTCAACCGCGACGAGCTCGTCGAGTTCCAGGTCGACGGAACCCACGGCTCCGCCGTCGCCGGGCTCCGTAACTGCCGCGTCCAGCACCGATCGGCCACCCCCAAGCCGGTCTGGAACCCCGACCTCCCGGTCACCGAGCCGTTCCGCGACCAGTGGCAGGAAGTCCCCGACAACGCCGTCTTCGACAACGGCTTCAAGGCCCAGTGGGAGCTCTTCCTGCGCCACATCGCGCTCGACGAGCCGTACACCTGGGACCTGATGGCCGGCGCCCGCGGCGTGCAGCTCGCCGAGCTCGGGCTCAAGTCCTCCGCCGAGGGCCGGCGCCTCGACGTACCGGAGCTGACGCTGTGACGATCCACCTCCCGCAGGGTCCGTACGAACCTCGCACCACCCCGCTCGACCTCGCCCCGGGCGGGTCGCCGCTCGCCTCCCGTACGGTCTTCTCCGCCGCGCATGTCGTCGCCGACCCGTACGCCGACGTCAGCCCCGACGGCCCCGCTGCCGTCGACTGGGACGCCACCCTCGCCTTCCGTCGCCACCTCTGGTCGCACGGCCTCGGCGTTGCCGAAGCCATGGACACCGCCCAGCGCGGCATGGGCCTGGACTGGGCGGGCGCGGCCGAACTGATCCGCCGCTCCGCCGCCGAGGCGAAGGCGGTCGGCGGCCGGATCGCCTGCGGCGTCGGCACCGACCAGCTTCCCGCCGGCCCGGCCACGCTCGCCGAGGTGAAGGCCGCGTACGAGGAACAGCTGACCCTGGTCGAGGAGAGCGGCGCCCAGGCCATCCTGATGGCGTCCCGCGCCCTCGCCGCCGCGGCGAACGGCCCCGAGGACTACCTGGAGACGTACGCACACCTGCTGCGCCAGGCCTCGGAGCCGGTCGTCCTGCACTGGCTCGGCCCGATGTTCGACCCGGCTCTGGAGGGCTACTGGGGTTCGACGGACCTCGACGCCGCCACCGACACGTTCCTGAAGGTCATCGCGGAACACCCGGACAAGGTCGACGGCATCAAGATCTCGCTCCTCGACGCCGAGCGCGAGATCGACGTACGCCGCCGCCTTCCCGGCGGGGTGCGCTGCTACACCGGCGACGACTTCAACTACCCCGAGCTGATCGCGGGCGACGACCGCGGCTTCAGCCACGCGCTGCTCGGCATCTTCGACCCGCTCGGGCCGCTGGCCGCCCACGCGGTGCGTGTCCTGGACACCGGGGACGTCCAGGGCTTCCGTGAACTCCTCGACCCTACGGTCGAGTTGTCCCGGCACCTCTTCCGGACGCCCACCCGCTTCTACAAGACGGGCGTGGTCCTCCTCGCCTGGCTGGCCGGCCACCAGGACCACTTCACGATGGTCGGCGGCCTCCAGTCCGCCCGCTCGCTGCCGCACCTGGCGAAGGCGTACGAACTCGCCGACCGGCTGGGCCTGTTCCCCGACCCGGAGCTGGCCGAATCCCGGATGCGCGCCCTGCTCACGGTCAACGGAGGTGTCCGATGACGGACCTGTCGCGTCTGAGCATCAACCAGGAGACCATCAAGCAGTGGTCGCTGCCCGAGCTCACCGAGGGCTGCGTCAAGGCGGGCATCGACAAGGTCGGCCTGTGGCGGGCCCCTGTCCAGGAGTACGGGGTCGAGCGCACCGTCCAACTCCTCACCGACGCCGGGATCTCCGTCACCAGCCTCTGCCGGGGCGGCTTCTTCACTGCACTCGACCCGGCCGATCGGGCCCGCGCCCTGGACGACAACCGCGCCGCGATCGACCAGGCGGCGGCTCTGTCCACCGACACCCTGGTCCTGGTCTCCGGCGGCCTCCCGGCGGGCAGCCGCGACCTCCACGGCGCCCGTGAACGCATCGCGGAAGCGCTCGCCGAGCTGGGTCCGTACGCGCAGGAGCAAGGCGTCCGCCTGGCCATCGAACCGCTGCACCCGATGTTCGCCTCGGACCGTTGCGTCGTCTCCACCCTGTCCCAGGCCCTGGACATCGCCGAGCGCTTCCCGGCGGAGCAGGTCGGCGTGGTCGTCGACACGTACCACATCTGGTGGGACGACCAGGCGGCCGCACAGATCGCCCGGGCCGGTGCGGGCGGCCGTATCCACTCGTTCCAGCTGGCGGACTGGATCACCCCGCTCCCGGCGGGCGTGCTGGTGGGACGGGGCCAACTCGGCGACGGAAGCGTCGACTTCCGCGCATTCCGCGAGATGGTCGAGGCCACCGGCTTCACCGGGCCGATCGAGGTGGAGATCTTCAACGAGGGCCTGTGGGCGCGGGACGGCGCCGAAGTTCTCGCGGAGGTAACGGCCCGGTACGTCGAGCACGCCTGCTGAGAGCGGGTGCGAGGCGGCCGGGCAAAGACATCGCAAAGGCGTGCAACCCTTCGGTGGCCTGCCGGGTCGTATCTTGCGTCGGGCGCTTCCGGGGAGGGATCCGGGGGGATCGGGAAGCCCTGATGAGGGTGGGGAAAGCGAGAGGGGCCCGGTCTTGGACCGGGCCCCGTTTCGCCTTACCGGGCCTGTTTCGCCCGCCTCCGGCAACCGGCCGGCCTGGACCGAGCCGGTTCGGCAGCCGTCGTGGACCGGCTTCGGCGCCGGCTGATCAGTAGGCCGAGTTGACGTTGTCGATCGAGCCGTAGCGGTGGGCCGCGTAGTTGCAGGCGGCGGTGATGTTGGCGACCGGGTCGTAGATGTTCCACGAGGTGCCGGTGACGTGGTACGTCTTGAAGGTCGGGTCGATGACCTGGAGCAGACCCTTGGACGGTATGCCCTTGGCGGCGTTGGAGTCCCAGTTGTTGATGGCGTTGGGGTTGCCGCTGGACTCGCGCATCAGGTTGCGGTAGATGCCGTTGTAGGAGCCCGGGATGCCCTTGGCGTGCATGATCTCCAGCGACTGGTTGATCCAGGTGCTGACGTTGCCGGTGGACTGGGCGGGGGTGGCTGCCGAGGCGGCCGGAGCACCGGCGACGGTGCAGGCGGCGATCGCGGTACCGGCGGTGACCATGCCCAGCGTGATCTTCTTGATCTGGGTCATGTGAGCGAACTTCTTGGACATCGCGGGGATCTGCATCGGAATTACCTCTCCCGTGGGGATGCCAAGAATTGTTAAGCGAGTTCAAACTTCCGGTCAATGACCCTCCTTACTATCGGAATACGTACAGGGATCGGGCAACAGCGGACAAAATCGCCGCAAACAGGCCATGAAGCGGGATCTTTGTCCTACTAAGTCGCATCATGGTGGCGTGCGTCATATCGCTCACATCACACGACAGAAGTGTCAAATCGTCCCAAAATGGACATAGGAACATTGCATTGCGCGCCGCACAAGGGAGAGCTCTCTGTTCGCCCGCGTAATGAATGAAAACGCGGTGTAATGAAAGCGAGATCGACCTAGTCGAATAGCGGCCTGGGGGAGCTCGCGGGAATGGGCTCCGAGGCGCAGGATGCCGTCGGGGAGCCATCTGCTGCAGAGGGTCGGAGCAGGTTGGTCAGGCCGGGGCCATGGCCCCCGACCACATCGGGGGCCATGATTTCCATATCTGTCGGCGGTTCCGAGTGGCTGGGTTCGCCCAGTTCCGCAACCACGCCCAGCAGAGCGTCACGGCCTGGAGGGCGGCCGAGAGTGGCGGAGCGTTGCGCTGGTGGATCTCTGGGTGCGGCAACCCTCTGAAGTCGAACTGGCCCCAGATGTCATGGAAGACCGCACCTCGGCCGACAGGCCGAGCGGCTCGGGCGATATCGCCCGAGCCGACCAGCTGGTGCTCGTGGCGCGGCTTGCCGTCGGCGTCGAACCGGATAGCGGGCCCGGAGGCGAGAATGTCTCCGGCCTCAGCCTCGGCGAAGCCTGCGGGTCGCATGCCGCGCACGCCCTGTGGCAACTCCGGGTCGTCGAGCGGACCCTGGACCGGAATGCGGGTGGTCGCGGCCATGCCGCCCAGAGGAGGGATGAACCGGTCCGGTGGCTCCGCTTATGCCAGGGAGGGGCTTATCCCTCGTCCTTGAGCCAGTTCTTCGTGGGCCGACCCGTTCCGCTTTCGGACACAGGAGCCCCGTCCGGAATCCTTCCTCGTCGTCCGCCGCGCGTTCGTACCCACCCTGTCGATTCCGGGCGCGCGACGGAGCGCCCAGCTCAGCGGGGTCCGGTGAGTTTCTTCGTCACGGATTCGATGAATGCGGCGGCCTCGGTCTCGGGGATCTCGACGTGGTCGGTGTCGTTGTGTCCGAGGTCGTACAGCCTGAGGTATTCGGTCGGCTCCCAACGGAGATTGCTGGTGAAGGCTTCGTCATACGTCCGGTCGTCGTCAAGTCGGCGCCGGACGATGCCGCGCGGGCTGTTCCGGGGGTGGCCCTCGTCGATCTTCGCGAAGTACGTGATCTCGCCCTCGGCATCCAGAGCGTCGAGAGTAGTGGGGGCGAGGGTGAGGAAGGGGGTGGCGGAGAGATTGCTCTCAACGTTTCCCAGCCGGATCATCACGCCGCTGAGGTCGATGTACTCCTCGAGGAAATAGCCCCCGCCGCGCTCGTACATGAGCAGAAGCGGTTCGTAGGGATCCGGCAGATCACCAGGCCACTCGATCTGAGCATCCCTGAGCACCGCCCACCGGACCGCACCTCGGCACGTGGTCCTGAGGGAGGCGGGGCCGAGCCCGCTCAGGACCTCCGCCAGAGTGGTGGCGACTTCAGGCGGCGTCTGGACCGCAGCGTCGACGTACTCGGCAATGTCGAAGAACGGCCACGACCGCTCGGCACCGTAGGCCCGTGCCCACAGGGCCGCGCGGCGCAGGTACTCCCGCATCAACAGGGCACGCGAATTTGCGTGTTCGAATGCCTTGGAGTCGTCACTCCAGTCGATGGCATGCAACCGGTCGAACGCCGCGCGCGAACATTTGAGAGTCACTTCAATGCTAGGCCCTTCACTTTCAGCTGCCGATGAAGAGTACGGTGCGCGAGGACCCTGATTCGGTCTGCTCAGAGTTTGTTTGTGACGTCGGGCCCTGATCCGTCTTCGAGTGCATCGGGGATGCCGATGCCTAGTGGCGTGGCGAATCCGAAGAGCGTGGCTTCGCCGGGTTCCGCGTCCACGCCGAGTAGCGCGTTCAGATCCTGAAGCGCGGCAGTGAGACGGGGGGCATTACGCTCGTACACGTCAGGGTGCGGGCGGCCTGCGAAGTCGAACCAGCCCCAGATGTCGTGGTGGACGGCGAGTTCAGCGGAGAGTCCTACGGGTGCAGGGGACACCGACAGGCTGAGCAGGCGGGGCTCCCCGCGCGGTGCTCCCTCAGGGCCGAACCACTGTCCAGGTCCAACCACCTGCAGGTCATCGACATCGGCGCCGGGGAAGCCCACGGGGCGACTGTTGCGGATCTGTTCGGGCAGATTCGCATCACTCAAGGGAACCGTCAGTGCCAGGTTCGTCGTGATGTTGATGCCGCCTGAGTCGAGGATGTACCAGCGGTATTCGAGTCGATGAGGCGTAAGCAGCTTGTATTTCTGCAGGACCTCGACGATTCGGGCCGCTGTGACCAGCGCTGATTCGAGGCCGGGCGGTGCGAATTCTTCGAGATCCCAGAACCATGAGCCGCACTCACGTGGGGCGCGCATCAGAGTGGACATGAAGACCTCACGGGAGAACTGGGCGGTTGGGCGGAACGGTTATGGAGCCGTCGTGGAAGCGTAGCTGGAACGTAGCCCCGGCTCTCCTGGCCTGGAACTCTACTTCCTTGAACATCTTGGCGTTGAGATCCGTCAAGGACTGATGCACGTCCAGAATGGCTATCTTCTTCGCGGCCGCGTCGGGCAGGAGTTGCTTGGCCGCCTTCTTGGCCGCGCTCTTGATCCCATCAATATTGTCTACGTCTTTCAACTGGTAGCCGTAGTGGGGCGTTCCGTCGGGATGGAGCGTGGTCACGTCCAGGTCGAGACCAGTCACGTCGTCCGTGAGCTCGAACGCAAGATGTCCGAATCCCCTGCTCTGCAGCTCCGTTGCATGGCTCAGCGCCATGTACGCGGCAGGGACCATGCTCTTGCTTCCCTTGGTGGCACCCTGCTTGCACATGCTGAGGATTTCCTCGTAATTTTTCACGCCGTTGAGGTGCCCGCGAGAAATCAGGTCGGCAACCTCGGAGCCGAAGGGCTCCTTGCGTAGCGTACGCAGCACGCGTAGCTGATCCTGCGGGTCCATTTTTGCACGGGAGAGCGCGTCGGTGAGCCCTGCTTCCTGTTCGGGCCGCATGGGCTCTGTCGGCGCGTGTGACGTGTCGTCGCCCCTGCTGTAGCGCTCCGGAGTGATCTCGTCGATGGGGGAGGCGGGATGCGCCCCACCGGGCACGCCGGACTGGTCTCCGCTGTGCGGAACTTGCGCTGATTCGTGTGCTGGGCCGGTCGGTCCCTCGTGGCCGCCGCCGGTTGGTCCCTCGCCGTGACCGCCGCTCTCCGGACTGTGCTCGCCCCCCGGCCTGTCGCTGTGACCGCCGCCATGGGGCGGTTCGTGGCTGGCTGAGGGCCCGTGTCCGAGGTCGTCGGCGTGGCCGGTGGGCAGGTTGTCGCCGGCGTGGCCGGTAGGCATGTGGTCGCCGACTCCGCCTCCGGGGAGGTGGTTTCCTGCGTTGCCTCCGGGGAGGTTGTCGCCGATGTTGCTGCCTGGGAGGTTGTCTCCGGTGCGGCCGATGTCGCCGAGGTCGTTGCCGAGGCTGTCGCCGATGCGGATGGCGTGGTCGCCGGCGTTGGCGCCGACGTGGGCTGTGGTGTCGGCGGAGTGGGCGCCCGCGCCGACCAGCGCCGGTTCGCGGACCGGTGACGGGGTTTCGGTGTGCGGGGTGTTGGTGTCCGCGCCGGTGTCGGGGCGGATGTCCGGGGAACCTTCGACGCGGGCGTCATCGACCTTCTGGAGAACGTTGCCGTTCTCGTCGAGGAGGTTGAACTCGTTGTCGAAATACCGGGCGGGCGCGCCGGGTGCCGTGGGCAGCTTGGTGGCGCCCTCGGGCAGGACCGGGACATCGTCGGGCAGCTTGAAATTGCCGTCGGGGAGCTTGACCGCCCCGTCCGGGATGACTGCTCCCTCGGGGAGGTGTACCGCGCCGTCGGGCAGCTTGAGCGCACCCTCCGGCAGCACGATCGCATCGTCCGGCAGCTTCGGGATCTCGATGTTCTCGATCCCCTTGAGGCCCTTCGCGATGTCGCCGATTTTGGAGAGGCCGGCGCCTGCGCCTTTGGCGATGTAGGTCATGGGGTCGATGACCTTGCCGGCTTTGCCTGCGACGGAGAGGACCTTGGCGACGGCGCCGGCTTTGCCGGCGCCTGAGACTCCGGCGCCTGCGCCGCCGGTGAAGACGGTGGTCAGGACGTTGAAGGTGACGGCTCCAGCGGCCCGGCCGGGGTTCTTGCCCCACTCGTCCCAGGCGACGAGTGCTTTCCCGGTCTCCTTCATCGCGGTGCGTGAGTCACGCAGCCAGGAGGGGAGTTTGTCGTCGGGGAGGGTCCAGAACAAGGTGCTGGCGCCGGGGATCGAGGTGATCGCGAGGCCGGTGGCGAGCTGGGCGAGGCCTTTCCAGGCCTGGCCCATGGCGTCCCAGCCGCCGAACCCGACGAGGGTTCCCAGGCCCTTGATGGTGCCCCAGATCCCATCGACGATCAGTCCGTCCCAGACGAACGACTTGACCCAGTGGCCGACTTCCCAGACGTGGTGCTTCTCCTCGACCGGGTCGCCCCAGGGGAGTTTCGCGTTCTTGAGGTCGTCGGCGTTGAATCCGTACTGGTCCTTTCGGTCGGATCCGTCACCGGCGACCATCTGGATCCCGCCGGGGAAGAGGGCGGTGATCTTGTTGTGGCAGGTGCGTTCCGCGGCCCAGAACGCGGCAACGGTCGCGGTGACGTCGTCGCGGAGCTGGTTGTGCTCGTCGATCTTGTCTTCGTCGTACTCCCAGTCGTCATCGCCCTTGTTCGCGTTGACGAACGTCGTCGCATCCGCTTTGAGCTGCTCGAGCTTCGCGGCCAGTGGGCGGACTTCGGTGGCGTAGTCCGACAGGGCGGTGGAGACTTTTTCCAGGTCGTCGGCGAAGCCGTCGGCCCGGTCCTGGACCGGTTTCGTCGACGCGAACAGCTTCTCCGCCTCGGGTGCCTGGTAGTACGCGGACAAACCCTGGAACTGGGTGTGGACATCGGACCCGGTGCCGCGGATGTGCCCGGCATCGGTCTTCAGACTGCCGTAGTCCTTCTCCAGCTGCCCGAGGTCACCGGTGAACTGCGGTATCGCTTCCGGCTTGATCACTTGGTCTGCACCCCGGGCTTCGTCAGATCCAGATCCGGGA